>JALNVG010000121.1 GCA_023227685.1 Bacteroidaceae bacterium | reverse complement strand
GTACCAGCCGTCGCCCATGTACCATTCTTCTATTTTTTGAAGAGCTGAACTGATGCGGTAATAGTCACTTTGTGCGCCAGCTTTGTTTAAGAAACATTCTACGGTAGACATGAAAAGTAGCCAATTCGTATAAGGTGGAGTAACTCTGCGTAGCAGTTGGAATTCTTTAATATACCGTTGTTTAGTCAAACTATCGAGTGGCATCCATAAGGCATTGTATCCACGCAGAAAACTTTCGGCGATATAAGCTGCATCAACCAGAGGCTGTCCTTCATTTCGCCAAAGTAAATAATCGGGACTTGAAGGGTCGACTGCCTGTGCGTAACTTTTAAGTGCCCATTCACGAAGTTGTTTTCGTTGTTTGCCTTCTGCCGTATTATCATCGGGTAAGGTGAGCCATGGGGCAAGTCCGGCCATTAATCGACCGAAACATTCCATATAGGTTACTTTTTTGTTACGCCCGTCCCATGTAGGACTTAGTTCAACCATCATATTTTGCTGTAACTTGCCTGTACTCATATTGCTTAGCACCGGAGCAGCCATTCGGTATAGCACGTTGCACCACTGTTCGCGATCAGTATTAATAACTTTTTCTTTTGCAGCAAGGTTTGAAAAGTCGGAAAGATTCAAGGCCGACAACAAGAAAAGAATAAAGGTGAATAATAATTTTTTTTTGGTTTTCATGATATATCAAAGATATTAAAATAATAAAGAATTAGTAGCTCAATACAAAAATAATTTGTTTTAATTGAAGCGAGTTCTTATTATAATTAAAAAAGTTTAATTTACGTTATTTTTGCGGATCCCTATTGATTTTTATTCATGCATTAAAAAAAATGGTGTATTTTTGTTTTAGGTTTTAATTTTTGAAATTTGTTTTTCATAACTAAAACTAAGTATCTAATAAAGTTTGGAATGAGAAAAATACACAATTTTCTACTTTCTCTTATATTGTTGGAGGTGGGTTCAATTTATATGATCCTAAAAAAGACACCTTTAGTTCATCTATTAGATATTTATTTTTTTTGACGGTCAGAACATAACACTGGCTATTAAGTAATCAATAAAGTAAGTTATTGAATCTTTCAGTGAAACGGTTTGAAGGGGAAAAACAGGTATGAAACATATAATTAAGTTGACTTTTTTAGTGATGCTGGTTTTGCTTTCTGGTTGTCAAAGTGGAACTTTGAAAAGACAGGATGTTGTGGAAATGATTTATCGGGTAAATGATGCCTGGCAAACGAATCACCCACAGCAAAATAGTACTTTTTGGGGTAATGCAGTTTACCATACTGGAAACATGGAGGCATATTTCTTAACGGGTAAGGAGTCTTATCGTAAATATTCTGAGGCTTGGGCCAATCATAATGAATGGATGGGAGCGAAGTCGGATCGGAGGGAGGATTGGAAATATAGTTATGGTGAAACAGATGATTATGTACTGTTTGGCGATAACCAAGTTTGTTTCCAGACTTATGCCGATCTTTATAGCTTGGCTCCTGATGCAAAGAAGATTGCTCGTGCCCGCGAAGTGATGGAGTATGAGATGAGTACGCCCAACAATGATTATCTGTGGTGGAGTGACGGGCTTTATATGGTGATGCCCATAATGACAAAGCTTTATAATATTACAAAGAATCGGCTTTATTTGGATAAAATGTTTGAATATTACAGCTATGCGGATAGTATAATGTGGGACAATGAGGCTGGACTTTATTACCGTGATGCTAAGTATGTTTATCCGTTGCATAAGACATCGAGTGGTAAGAAAGACTTTTGGGCTCGTGGTGATGGATGGGTACTCGCTGGTTTGGCCAAGGTTTTGAAAGATTTGCCAAAGTCTGATCCCCATTATAGTTTTTATGTTAGTCGATATTTGCGTATGGCTGCTTCGGTGGCTGCTTGTCAGCAACCCGAAGGATATTGGACTAGAAGTATGTTTGATCCGGCTTTTGCTCCCGGGCCGGAGACAAGCGGAACTGCATTTTTTACCTATGGTTTGCTGTGGGGAATCAATAATGGTTTGTTAAAACGTGAAGTTTATGTTCCGATTATTACAAAGTCTTGGAAGTATCTTACAGAAACGGCTTTGCAGTGGGATGGAACAGTGGGCTATGTTCAGCCAATAGGAGAAAAAGCTATTTCTGGACAGGTAGTGAACGCTAAGTCTACTTCGAATTTTGGGGTCGGTGCTTTTTTGCTTGCAGCGTGTGAATATGTGCGTTATCTTGATAAATAGATAAGATTTTTTTTATATGAGTTGCGGTTTATCCATAATAGTGATAGACCGCAATTTTTTTATAGTTGTTTTTTGTTATATTGTTGCTGTTGAAAAATCCTCTATATTTTATCATATTTCCACCTTTCTTAATAGTAAAAGTCTTATTTTTGAAGAAAAAATGAAAGATGAAGAATACAGGCCTTGTTAGCTTCCTGTTTTTTTTGTTATCCTTGTGCTTACCGGTTTGTGGTGAGCAACAGCTTTTTCATCTCGGGTTTTATGTTGACCCGCGCATTGGTTCTGAAGGTTTGGGAAGAGTTTTTATCGGTCCTTCCGCACCATTTGGTATGGTGAAGCCTGGTCCTGATTGTACTTGTAAACCTAATAGCGGATGGTTGCCGATGCCCCAAGTTGTGACTGGCTTTTCGCAAGTGCACGTTAGCGGTACTGGTGGCGGTCCAAAATATGGTAATATATTGATTCAACCATTTTGTGGTAAGCTGAAAGGTACGAGGCATGAGGCGAAACGGACAAATGAAGAAATACAGTTGGGTTATTATGAAACCCGTTTTCAAGATAGTGGAATAAAAACTGAAATTACGACTTCCGATCGTGTATCGTTTTATCGTTTCACTTATCCTGCTCATAGTGCGCGAGCCTTGATGGTGGATGCCGGATTTTTCTTGGGAGAGAATCCTGTGCCTGATGCACGTGAAGCGCAGCAATTTGTTGGTTCAGAAATAGAAATTGTATCTGATTCTATTGTTCGTGGTTATACTCGAATTAGGGGTGGATGGAATAATGGGCGTGCATATACCGTTTATTTTTATGCTGTTGCCGACAAGCCTTTTGCCGAAACCGCTACTTGGAAAGTAATGACTTCGGTTGGACCTGTTGGAGGTTCTCAGTCCGCTGATGGCGAAAGAGTTGATTTATCTCCTGTTCTTAAAGCTCAATATGATGAAGGTCGGAAAACAGGTGCTTTACTCTCTTTTGGAAGTGAACCAAAAGAAGGCATAGTGCGATTTAAGGTAGGTATATCTTTTTTAAGCGAACTTAAGGCCAAAGAAAATGTGACAAAAGAAATTAATCATTGGGATTTTGACAAACAATTGGCTCAACTTCGTGCCAAATGGGAACTTTTATTTCAAAAAATAGTTTTGGGCAAAGATGTGAGTAAATCGATGAAACGTATGTTCTATACAGCACTTTATCATACTTGCCTTATGCCTGTCGATCGAACCGGAGAGAATCCTTTGTGGACAGATTCATCACCCTATTATGATGATTTTTATGCTATTTGGGACACATATCGCACGTCAAGTCCACTCATTACTTTAATTTCTCAAAATCGTGAAATTGATATTGTCAATGCGCTGATTGATATTTATAAGCATGATGGATATATGCCTGATGCCCGTAGTGGAAATTCCAATGGCCGTACACAGGGTGGAAGTAATGCAGAAGTTGTTATTGCCGATGCTTTTGTGAAAGGCTTGAAAGGAATTGATTACGAGACAGCCTTGAAGGCCATGCTGAAAGATGCGACGGTTCCTCCCGGAGGTAATGAAGAACAAGAAGGACGTGGAGGCCTTGTGGAGTATAATAGCTTGGGATATATACCTTTTGGTATTGATCGTGCAGGAAATCGGACAGTTGAGTATGCTTACAATGATTATAATATTGCTACTGTTGCTAAAGGTTTGGGATATGAAGATATTTATAACGAGTTTTCTAGAAAAGCCGATAATTGGAAAAATCTTTGGCGTGACGATTATATCCATGATAGCATAAAAGGATTCATCATGCCTCGTTCAGCTAATGGCATATGGCTTGATAAAGTTCCTTTTGGAAAGTCAAAGATACAACATCCTACTTTTGTTTATACGCCCGTTACACGTGAGGCACCATGGTATACGCCTTGGTGGGGTACCTTCTTTTATGAGGGTGTTTCGTGGGAATATTCTTTGAGTATTCCCCATGATGTGCCTGGGTTGATTGAAAAATGCGGTGGGGTCAAAGCTTTTCGTCACAGGCTGGATGTGTTTTTTGAACATGGTTATTATAATGTAAGCAATGAGCCATCGTTTTTAACGCCTTGTTTGTATCATTGGATCGGTCGTCCCGATTTGAGTGGTGAACGGATTCGTACGATTATTCGCACCGATTATAATGATTCGCCTCAAGGATTACCCGGTAATGATGATTCCGGAGCTATGTCGTCGTGGCTTGCTTTTCACCTGATAGCGCTTTATCCCAATGCCGGTCAACCGTATTATTTGTTGCATTCACCTTTGGTAGGTGAATATACGATGCACCTTGCTAATGGAAAATCGCTGCATGTCATAGCCAAAAACCTTTCGGAGAAGAATCGGTTTGTTGGGCGGGTAATGTTTAACGGTAAAAACCTTGATCGGGCTTGGATTAGTCATGAAGAATTAATGCAAGGTGGTGAATTAATTTTTTATATGGAGCGTAACCCGTCGAAATGGGGCACCGATAAGCTGCCACCTCATTATCTTTAAAACGAATCAGAATGAAAAAATTGATACAGCTTTTGTTTTTTTTGTGTTGTATAAACACAGCAATCTTTTCTCAAGTAAAGAAAGTCGAATCATTTGGGGGAGCAACTTCTTTCAACAAAACTGTTTTTTCTGTTCAATATACGTTGCACAAACAAATTCGACTTTTCGATTTTGTCATAAGTGAGAAAGCCGATACTATTTGCATAGATTGGAGTATTTTCAGAGATTCAAAGCGATTGAACGGCTGTTATAAAGTTCCTTATCAAGCACTTAAATGTGGTGATATGTTAAGCTGGGATCAGCCAGAAACGGATAAAGTTATTTATTTGTCGTCGATGGAGACCTTTGGCTTTATATCCAGAGATGCATTGAGAAAGCTTTGCGAAGAAGGGAGTTTTGTATATAATCAAACGACTTATAGAAAGATAAATCAGGATGAAATGTTTGTATCTCAACAAATTGCCGACATTCTGTCAAAATATAAAGATAAGTCCTTAATTCATGTGAGAGCCGATATTGATCGTACAGAGATGTGGATTGTAAATGATTCGAAATTGCCTCTTATTTACCGAATGAGTAATAATCCGATAGGCATTGATTGGATTATTTATTAAAATATAAAGAATAAGCCATGAAGAAGTATATGATTTTTTGTTTTGTTTGTTTTTTTTCGGTACAACTGTTTTCAAATCCGATTTCGGGGTTATTGGAACGAATAGACAAGGGAGCTTCCGGGAAATTTGAGATTGAAGTGGTAAAGAGCGGCAATAACAATTATTTCGAACTTGACTGGAAGGGAAAGAAGATTGTTGTGCGAGGTGATAATTACATCAGTATCGCAGTGGGTATTAATTGGTATTTGAAATATTATGCCGGCATACAACTGTCATGGAATGGGATGACGGCTAAATTACCCGAGGTGCTTCCGGCCGTCAGACAAAAGGAACGCCACGAAACGGCGTTGAAGTTGCGTTATGATTTCAATTATTGTACCTTTTCCTATTCCATGGCCTTTTGGGACTGGAACCGTTGGCAGCAGGAGATTGACTGGATGGCACTTCATGGGGTGAATCTTCCTTTGGATGTGGTGGGAGAAGAATGCGTATGGTTCAATTTACTCAAAAAACTTGGTTACAATAAGGATGAGACAAATAAGTTTATCGCCGGTCCTGCATTTCTGGCCTGGTGGGAGATGAATAATCTCGAAGGCTGGGGCGGTCCGAATCCCGATTCTTGGTATGTGCAACAGGAAGCTTTACAAAAGAAAATCATACACAGAATGCATGAGTACGGAATGCATCCTGTGTTTCCCGGATATTCGGGAATGGTGCCGCATGATGCCAAAACGAAACTCGGACTTGATGTGGCGGATGCCGGATTGTGGAACGGTTATCTGCGTCCCGCTTTTCTTCAACCGACCGATCCCAAATTCCAAAAGATAGCATCCCTTTATTATAAAGAACAGGAAGCCTTATTCGGTAAGACGGAATATTATTCGATGGATCCGTTTCATGAGGCCTCAGGCCTTGAAAAAGTAAATTTGGCCGCTGCCGGCAAAGCCATCATGGATGCGATGAAACGGGTGAACCCGAAAGCCGTGTGGGTAATTCAGGGTTGGACGGAGAATCCTCGGGATGCCATGATCGATCCGATGAAGCAGGGCGATCTGCTCATTCTTGATCTCTTCAGCGAATGCCGTCCCATGTGGGGGATGCAACCTTCGATCTGGTATCGGAAAGGTGGTTACGGAAAACATGACTGGCTCTTTTGCATGCTTGAGAATTTTGGAGCCAATGTCGGTTTGCATGGCCGTATGGATCAACTCTTGCAGAATTTCTATGAGACAAGAACCAACCCGATGGCGACTCATCTCAAAGGTATCGGTTTCACGATGGAGGGTAGTGAAAATAACCCCGTGATGTTCGAGCTGATGTCCGAGTTACCTTGGCGTTCGGAGGAAATAGACAAGATGAATTGGTTGAAAGGCTACCTTTTTGCCCGTTACGGGGTTAAAAACGAAGCTGTTGAACAGGCTTGGCGTATTCTGGCACGGACCATTTATAATTGTCCCCGGGGAAATAACCAACAGGGTCCCAATGAATCCATTTTTTGCGGAAGACCTTCGCTGAATACCTTCCAGGCTTCGAGCTGGTCGAAAATGCAGAATTACTATGATCCCAACGATATGGAAAAGGCGGCGCGGTTGATGTTGAGTGTGGCCGGGAAATATCGTGGTAATAACAATTTTCAATACGATTTGGTAGATATTGTCCGTCAGGCCGTTTCCGATCATGCGCGTGTGGTTTATAACCGTACGGTGGCTGACTTTAAGAGTTTTGATAAGGAAGATTTCACTGCGGACTCACAAAAGTTCCTGCATCTGTTGTTACTTCAGGATCAATTGTTGGGCACACGGCGCGAGTTTCGTGTAGGTAATTGGATTCAGAGGGCACGCAGGCTCGGAACGACAAAAGCAGAAAGTGATCTTTATGAATGGAATGCCCGGGTACAAATCACGACATGGGGCAATCGCGAATCGGCAGATAAAGGAGGTTTGCGTGATTATGCCCATAAAGAATGGAACGGTATTCTTCGCGATTTTTATTATCTGCGCTGGTCGGCTTACTGGAAGACACTGCAGGATGTGCTTGACGGCAAGCCTATGGTAAAGCTTGATTATTATGCCATGGAAGAACCCTGGACGAAACAGACCGG
>JALNVG010000120.1 GCA_023227685.1 Bacteroidaceae bacterium | reverse complement strand
TCTTATACCGAACACATCCGTATAAAAGAAGAGTTGGAACATCATCATCATTTGAAAGATCAGATTGGCAGAGCCATCGCCCATACTATAGCCGATCTTCTCGCCCATGGAAACTTTTTGAGAAGAACTTTTCATCACGTTCATATTTTTAATATTAATATTTAGTCGTAAAAGGTGAAGCAGGAAGTCCCGTTTCATTGCTCAAATTGATACCAACAGGATTATCATCCCACCCGTAATGAACGACTACGGGATGTGTTATATCTTCTCTCCAGACAATTACTTTATGCCCTTCCATACGGGCCTTGGCCCATTTAAAAACTTGATTATTTCCAGCAATAGAAAAGCCCTTTAGTTCCTTTACAGGTTGCAAATTATCTGTACCGGATACAAAAGATATGATTACCTTATTTCCTTCTATCGTTGCAGACTCATACATCGGTCCTTCAGACACAAGTTTCTTATCTCCATAAACAAGCTTTTGAACTTGCAAAGAAAGACGATGTCCTACTGCTTTCTTATTCAGCGGATGGATATCATTCCACTCCCCTAAATCAATGGTTACAATAAGTGCCGCATTAGAAACCGTACGAGTTACTTTGAATTGCCTGTTCCTTAATTGAGCCCAATCACTTTCGACCGGTTGTAAATGAGATTGCATAAAATTAGGAAGCTGTATGATGAAAAAAGGCAATTCAGGAGCCTTAAACTTATTTCTCCAGTCGCCTATCAAATCAGACAACAAAGTATCGTACTCATTGTATCTCTCTGTATTAGATTCACCCTGATACCATATAACACCAACAAATTTACAACGGAGCAACGGGGCTATCATCGCATTATACAAGCCTACAGGTTTATATTGAAAGATGATTTGCGGTGACATTGCAGGCATTTGACTGCCTAACCGATGTTTCCATTCTCCCAAAAGACTGATTTCTTTTCCTTCACAAAGAATCTTATAAGGTTTGTCTTTTACAAATTCGGGAAAACCACCATAACTTATCAGATGTATCGTTACATTATTCTTTCCGGCTTTCAGCAAATGAGCCGGGATATAATAAATACGAGGAGGATATCGATAACTTGTCGTACCAACAAATGTACCGTTTACATAGACAGAATCTGCATCCACAATACATCCCAACCGGAGAATTGCTTCCTTGCCCAAAAACAGCTGCGGCACATCAAAATCTTTACGAAACCAATGTGAACCATAAATAGGACTATCGTATTTAGCAGCCCATGATAAATCCAGCAGTTTTGTATTAGTCCAAGATGAATCATCATATTCTGATGAATACCACGGCAATCTACCATGCAAACCTTTATCCGACCGATAAAGTACGATGTTCCACAAGTTTTGACTTTCCCAGCCCACCTTTTTCACGTCAGAAACATACTTATCCGACTCGCAAAGACTTTTATCATTAAGGTACACAGGAAAAGATTTCAACCCTTCTTTGCTGATCCAAGCTTCAATGGGCGAACCTCCCACACTCGAATTTATAATACCTATAGGTACTTTGATCTTAGAATAAAGATCTTTGGCAAAAAAATAGGCCAAAGCAGAAAAAGACAAAGCCTTTTCCGGCGTCAGCGATATCCATGAAACCGCTTTTATGTCAGTTTGCGGACCCTGAAAATTGTAATCCATAGATGTTTTGATATAACGAATCATCGGATTACTATCGGCTTCCACCTCCGCACGATACTTGTCCATCACTCTGGAAACAGGTAATTCCATATTTGATTGTCCCGAACAGAGCCAAACATCACCAATCAGAATATCCTTTAACTGTATTTCATTGATAGTCATCCTATAAGGACCGCCCGCTTTCATCGAAGGCAATTCAACTTGCCAGTTACCGTACACATCCGCATGGGTTTCAACTTGGTCTTTTAATAACTGAACGGTAACCTCTTCTCCGGGAGTTGCCGTTCCCCATATCGAAATGGGTTTCTCTCGTTGCAGAACCATTCCATCCGCAAACAAAACAGGAAGTTTAACATTTGCTTCACCTAATTGGGCAAAACAAAATGTAAGCACAACAATTAAACAAACCTTACTAAAAACTTTCATGACCTAATTATATTTATTACTTTACGTTCAGGTACCCTCGGATAAAAAGGCTTCAATCCTCCAAAATCAATTATTATTTTTTATAAAACAATGACCGAATTCAGTAGACAGAAACGAAACATATGCTTATCTGCTTTACTTCTTAAGGTAACTAAAGCTCGGTATCACAACAAAAATACAAATTAAATATATTAATTACTACTACCTATGGTTTCTACTTATTACTCATATGTTACAATTAAAATAATTCTTGTAACAAATACTTCTCTTTATATTACATTTCTATCTAAAATATAACATACATATTAAAACTACTAAAAAAAAGGTCATCCAAAATCTATTTTTGAAATGGCCTTTCTTTTATTATTCTATTTATTATTAATATCCGGAATCCTATTTATATCCAGGATTCTGATAAGCCGTTTTTTCGTCAGTAGTCATTTCCATACCATCAAGTTGCCCTTGAGGAATAGGACGTAAATAAAGATACGAATCAATAGTACGACTCACTGTTACTGGAGTATGATCTCCATAATTTTTACCGCAAATTTCATAAGAACCAGCGTATTTATTCAATTCTTGAGTACGTACCAAATCATACCAACGATAACCTTCTCCGTAGTATTCGCGTGAACGTTCATCAAGTATATAATCAATAGTAATTTGGGCGGGAGTAGCATCTGTTATAGCCTGGCTATAATCTTCATTTTTGGCAATATTACCATTATTGTCCCAATTCCATTTTCCTGCACGTGCACGGATCACGTTAATCAACTCTCTTGCACTTTTTCCGGACACCGTGGTAGCACCTTTTACAGCTGCTTCAGCTGCAATAAAATAGAGTTCAGAGAATTTTGCTATATTAAAAGGACGGGTACTTCCTGCATTCGGTTGTCCTAATCCTGTGCCATTATCGGTACGATAAGGACCCAGTTTCCAAAAACCAGGATATACAATTCTACTAATACCGCGTGGAGATACTACAAAATCGGATCTTCCGGGCAATGTTCCTACTCCGATATTATTTCCTGTATTTGTTGTATAATCAATAGCCGTTACCGGTTCTTCTCCCAAGAAGGTTAATATTGCTCCATTTTCATAAACTTTCATATTATTAGCATTATACACAAACTCTGCAGTTGATCCGCCTTTCTGCCAATTACCTCTGAAAGTGGTAGTAAAAGTACCATCGAAACGAGAATCATTGGCTTTATCATTAAAGGTATTTTCAATCACACCAATAGTAGGGCACATACGAGTCCATGGACGTCCCAGTGGTTGTGCTGCTTCGCGCTGAACAGAACTTATAACATTACTCCAATCAGTAGTAATAGCACTTCTAATATTTGTATAGTTCCATGTCACCATCCAACTAGCAAAGTTATCTGGGGAACTGCCACTACCATATGTAAGACTACCTCCATTGTAAAGTTCACTGTTTTGCGTATGATCAGCATATAACAATATCTCATTATTACGATCATTTGTAGCTACATTCACATCATAATATGTTGATTGCAAACCGAAAGAACCAGGATTATCAATAGCCGTAGTCGCTATATTATAAGCCTGTTGAAAATACCATTGAGCATCATGCCCATCCGGATCAGTTCTCGAATCGCATGTCGGATAAGTAGGTATACTATTGGGATTTTCCAACCACCAGCCGTAAGTCAAATAAGCTTTTGCTAAATAAAGACGGGCAAGAGTTTTTGTTGCACCGCCTGCTACACGTCCTGTTTCCGGCAAATTATCCACAGCTGTCAACAAATCAGAAAATATTGCTTTGGTATATACTTCCGGTACTGTATTACGCACAGAAGTGCGCACAGTTGACGTATTAAATTTCAATTCTCCAGAACCCAAATCCAACGGTACTCCACCAAAAGTTTGTACCAACATAAAATAATCAAATGCACGGAAGAATCTGGCTTCTGCTACCAAAGCATCGGATATATTTGCACTGGAAGCATTCTCAATAATACCGCTGGCAGTATTAATATTAGGAAATGCCGCATTCCACAAAACATCTGCACGGCAAGTAGAAGCTGTAAGTGAAGCTGCACCAGAAAGGTCTGCACTTTTAAAATTCTCATCCGCAGACTGAGCATACGTCATTTCATCAGTACCAGTTTCGCATATATTATAGTAGTAACCATTTCCATAAATATAGCGTAAATGAGCATACATTGAAGTTAATCCTCCTTCAATTCCCTTTTCTGTTTTGAAAAAGTTAGGATCATAAGTTGCGCGTGACTGTTCGTCCAAAATATTAGAACACGCTGTTATAAGAAACGCCGTCATTACTACAGCTGTTCCTATAAGTTTTATATTACATATATGTTTCATAATATTATCTTAATTAAAATGTCAAATTTAAACCAAATATGTAGTTACGCGTTGTTGGTGAATTAGTGCCGATTATCGGCAAACGACTCAACATCGTAACTGCAACATTTCCACTGTCACCTCCCAAAGCATTTGTTTCAGGATCCATGCCTGATTGATTTTTATATGGTGAGAAAAACACAAAAGGATTTTGCACAGTAGCATATACACGTAATCTATTAACACCTAAATTTTTAATCCACTTACTGTCCTCAAAATTATAGCCTAAAGTAATAGTACGTATTTTTAAATATGACGCACTAAAATAACCTAAAGTGCTACCATATTTCGGACTATCATTACTCATCATACCACTTGGCTTTGGATACTTGACATTCGTGTTCTCTTCTGTCCAATAATCAACCTTCACATTTCCTCTACGCCCTGTCATCATATTAAGATAACCATTCGATGAATATAGCGTACTAATTAGGCGTCCTCCATTTTTAAAGGCTCCAATTACACTCAAATCAAATCCTTTGTATGCAACACTCGTACTAAAACCACCTTGAAAATTAGGTTCCATACTCATAATTTGTCTATCATCAGATCCAATTTGTCTTGTCGGTGTACCGTCAGCATTATAATCACCTGTATATTTCACTTTGATCATACCAACATTTCCACCTGGTTCAAGTATATTCAAATAAGGATCGTCCTTTTGCCAAAGTCCGATTTTCTGATAGTCGAAGATCACATCGATAGGATTTCCTACAAACCATTGATTACTTTCATCTCTCTTTGATTTTGATGCAAGCGATACTATTTTGTTGCGATTTGTATAAAGATTGACTCCGACCTCCCAAGTCCATCCATTATAATTATTCAATATCTTACCGTTTAAAGTAAGTTCAAAACCTTTGTTCTGAGTTTTCCCGATATTTCCCATATAATTACTTACACCGGAAGTAGCCGGCATACTTACATTAAGCAAAAGATCATTAGTCTTTTCAATATAATACTCAACAGTACCTGACAAACGCCCATTCAAAAGACCAAAATCCAAACCAAAATTCCATGTAGAAGAATATTCCCAACCTAAATTCGAATTTGGAAGTTGAGATACATAGTATCCTGTGGAATATGTATCACCGAAATTATAAGGTCTTGTACTTAAAAGCCCTAATGTAGAATACGGATCCACAGCCTGGTTGGAAGTTTGCCCATATCCAACACGCAACTTCAATTCATCGATCGGAGTAATATCCTTCATAAATGATTCTTTCTTTATATTCCACCCTACAGATACAGACGTATATGTATGCCATTGATGTCCCTTCGCCAATCTTGAAGAAGCATCGGAACGAATAGTAGCCATTAACATATAACGATCTTCGTATGAATACATTGCACGTCCCATCCATGACAATAAACCGCTTTTTTGATAACTTTGATTACTTGGATCAACTGTAATTTCGCCATCAGCACGACCAAGATTATAATATTCAAAAAAATCGGCAGGAATATCCTTTGCAGAAACATTCGACTTGTTGTAAATTGTTTGTTCGGCAGAAAACATACCCACAACATTTAAATGATGTTTTTCGGCAAAAGTACGATCATAGGTAAGTAAATGTTCTATAGTCCAATTTGTAGTGTGCGAATCAGTGATGGAAGCAGTTGAAGGAGTGTCTGCTGTACTACTGTTTATTCCTTCACCTGTATAAGTACCTTCATTACTTGAACGATAGTTCAAACCTAAATTAATGCGATACTTTAGACCTTCCACCCATGGGGTTTTTACTTCTGCATATAAACTATTATAAGTACCAAGTGCCTTATTTTGATCTACCCATTTATCTCCTAATCCGTTAAGCACATCTTTTGTTTGTACCCATTGCGTATCCAATGGCATTTGTATAGTTCTTTTTGTCGTACCATCCGCATTAAAGGGATTAGCAATAGGTGAAGCACTTAATGTAGTATATAAACTTACTTGATTACCGTTAGTAACATTATAGTTAGTATTCGTTGTAAGTCCAAACCGAAAATATTTACCTACTCCTTGATCAAAACTGCCATGCAACGAATAACGGTCGTATGACTCCAAAGGTATAACACCTTCATCACGATAATAACCAGCACCGAAATTATAACTTCCTCCGTTTGTACCCCCGGATACACCTATATCATGACTAGTCACCATCCCTGTTCTATATAACAAATTTTGCCAATTTGTATTTACATCATCAGACTCATCCACACCGTTTTTATACATACCTGCAGCTTTACGCAATTTAACGAATTCCGGTCCGTTCATCATCGGATAATTCGCAAAAACATCTTTCAAACCGAAATATCCATTGTAACTAACTTTTGCTGGTGTATTTTGCGTTCCTTTGAATGTCGTAATAAGAATTACGCCATTGGCCCCACGAGAACCATAGATCGCTGTTGAAGAAGCATCTTTCAGAATATCCATGCTTTTAATGTTATTCGCATCAATATCTGATAAATTACCCATAAACGGAATACCATCCAATACAATCAACGGATCATTGGACGCCGTAAGTGAACGAGTACCCCGAATACGGATCTGCATACTGGCACCAGGCTTTGATGAAGTTTGCGTCATATCCACTCCTGCAATTCTACTCTCCAGTGCATAAGAAATATTTGTAGCCGGCACCTCCAAAAGTTTATCTCCGCGAATAGATGAAATAGAACCTGTCACGTCCGAACGCCTGGCTGTTCCATAACCAATGACTACAACTTCATTAAGTATTTGATTGTTTTCATTTAATATAATCTCAATAAAATGTTTTCCCATAAGGGCAACTGTTTGAGATTGATAACCAATAAAAGAAACAACAATTTTTGCTTTGGGAGACAATTTCAAATTAAATACTCCATTTAAATCTGTAATAGTACCATTTGTAGTACCTTGCTCAAGAACACTTGCACCAATAATTGGTTCACCTTTTACATCTTTAACTACACCTTTGATTGTAGTTGTCTGCGCTTGTGCAAAAAGAGGAATCAGGCACAGCAAGAAAAGCAGACCGAGTGGTCTAAAAAGATAATTTGTGATTTTCATGTCATAATTTACTTTTATAATTAATAACAATAAATAAAT
>JALNVG010000119.1 GCA_023227685.1 Bacteroidaceae bacterium | reverse complement strand
GAAGATTTAGAAATGAGTGAATATTTCAATTGGGATATGGGACAATTTGTCTGGTCCGGTTTTGATTATCTGGGTGAACCTTCGCCCTACGATACAGACGCGTGGCCCAATCATAGCTCGATGTTCGGCATCATCGATTTGGCCAGTCTGCCCAAAGATAGATATTATCTATATCGCAGTATATGGAATAAGAATGTCAAAACCTTGCATGTGCTGCCCCATTGGACATGGCCGGAACGTGAAGGTAAGGTGACCCCCGTATTTGTCTATACCAATTATCCGATAGTCGAGCTTTTTGTCAATGGTGTGAGTCAGGGCAAATTGATCAAAACCTATAAGAACCCGCAAACCCATTATCGATTGATGTGGAAGAATGTTATTTATCATCCGGGCACCCTAAAAGTTGTAGCTTATACGGATGAAGGAAAAGTGGCCGAGACCAAGACTGTCCACACTGCCGGAAAGCCATATCGTTTGCTCCTTTCAGCTGACAGAGCAACACTGCAAGCTAATGGAAAAGATTTGGCATTTGTTACAGTTAGCGTAGTTGATAAAGAAGGCAATCTCTGTCCGCAGGCAAAGAATCTTGTTAAGTTTTCCGTATCCGGAGCAGGTTCGTATCGGGCATCGGCCAATGGTGACCCCACTTGTCTCTATGCCTTTCAAAATCCAGAAATGCCTGCATTCAGCGGGAAGCTTACGGTACTTGTACAATCAAGTGAACAACCCGGGCCTATTCAGTTGAAGGTCACTTCAAAAGGATTGAAAGATTCATTGATGGAATTTGTTAGTAAATAGATTTTCCCCTCTATCGTTAAAATTGCAAAAGAATATTGAGAGATAAATAAATATAATATATATTTGCTACAAAATCAAATAAAAATATGACAAGTAGTGTAAAAGAATCATTCGACAAAATATCAAAGAACTATGATAATGAACGTCGCATACTTATTCCTTGTTATGATGATTTCTATAATATAGGCGTCGAATGGCTTCAGCTAAAAACCCCCATTCCCAAGATTTTAGACTTGGGAGCAGGTACAGGTCTTTTTTCTCAATTCGTATTAAACAAATATCCTCAGGCCGAATTTACTTTATTGGACTTTTCGGAACAGATGTTAGAGGGTGCAAGAAAGCGTTTTAAGGAGAACAAAAATATCTCGTTTCAAATAGGAGATATGACAACATTTGAACCTCGGCAAAAATATGATGCGGTAATTTCTTCTTTGGCCATTCATCACTTGTCTGATGAAGACAAACAGAAACTATTCAAGAAAATATACAACATGCTCAATGAGGGAGGCCTTTTTGTGAATGCCGAACAAGTAAAGGGCTCTACTGATTACCTAGACTCCTTTTACAAGCAAAGAAGACATCACAGACTTGACTCTTCCGAATTGGGCAAAGATGCTGTTGAAGCCTCATATGAACGGAATAAATTGGATAAATGCGCTTCTGTCACGCAACAATTAAAATGGTTGAAAGATACAGGATTCAGAGGAGTTGATTGTCCGTTTAAGTATTATATCTTTGCCGTAATAATAGGAATAAAATAATCCATATTAATTGGGGGCCCGTATTTTTATATTCTTGAGAATATATCTAACTATATCTTTTAATTAAAACTTCCGAATATTCTCTGTTCACGGGCTGCTTCTTTATACCAATAGATTATCTCGTAAAAGGAATAATACATTCATTGTCATGAGGCTTTTGATCATTCCACACATATTTAGCCAGATGACTAAAGAGATAAGCATACTTCCAAGAATAGTGACGTAGCATTTTGGACGCTGCTTTTATTTCCTTTTTGTCTTGTTTCGTATAATGCTCGTCACCGGCCAGGTTAGCTATATATGCATCAGTTGCCACCTCGGCTATTTTCACTTTACAAGAATCGGAATAATTAGCCGGAAGCCTTTTT
This sequence comes from Bacteroidaceae bacterium, assembly GCA_023227685.1. Classification (GTDB taxonomy): domain Bacteria; phylum Bacteroidota; class Bacteroidia; order Bacteroidales; family Bacteroidaceae; genus JALNVG01. The sequence goes on along the minus strand of JALNVG010000119.1, from coordinate 5,711 downwards.
ATAATACCGACAGACAACTTATCCCGTACAAAACGAGAAGCAAACTGTTGGATACTCTCATCATCAGGCAGCCTATAATCAATATGCTTAATATAATAAGAGTGAATATTCATCTGATTATTGCCGATCGTTACAAGCCGATAAGGACACGGATACGTAATCGTCGATCCGGTCTCCACATCATAAACGTCGTGTCGCTCCGAAATATCCTGCGAATGAAAATGCCCGGTAAAGACAATACGGATATCATTTTTCTTGAAAAACTTGACTCGCTTCTTCCAATGATCCACAAGATATTGCGGCATCACTTTGTCCTGCCATTTCCAATGACTAACCAGACCATGATGCATCATCGCAATCACTTTATAACCCTTATCATGGGCTTCTCGAGCTTGTTTTTTAATGAACGCCAAGGTTTCAGGTTTGATTCTACCACCTGTAATACATTGATCTTTTTTAAAATCATTATCTTCGTACCTACAGGCATCTATTGCGATAAGCCGGATGGAATCAGTAAGTTGAGCAACGTAACTCAAAGAAAATTTATCGCGGGCTATCGCGTCTCCGTAACCGTAATCGGTATAACATCGGGCAAATTCATCGGGAGTGAAAGTAGGAACTCTCTTTACACTGTCACCGTCAAAACATGCTGCATGCGGATTATTCACATCATGATTGCCGGGAATGACATAAACTTTTATTCCCGCCTGTTTCAAACGAACAAGAGACTTATCCACTACATAATGATGAGAAACAGCCTCACCGTCTTTGGTCAAGTCGCCGCAAATAAGAACAAACTGCGGGTGAGCTTTCAGGATTTCCGTGACGGCTTCTTGCATTAAAGCCGGACTCTCTGTTGATAATTTGCGGTCATTGGCTAAAAAATGTTCATAAGCCTTACCTTCTTTTACTAACAACGCAGGCGACATCACATGTACATCCGAAAGTACGGCAAATGTAATATCCCCCGTTGTTTGAACTTTTCCTGCTGCAAAAAGTAAAATAGGAAAAAATAAAAGAGCGCAAATAATCCATCTCAAAATATATTTTTTCATACCTTTCTTAATTTGTTATTGACAAATATATAAAAAAATAATCAAAAAGGATCATCGAATACTCATTTACTTCCACCTATTTTTACACATTTACCCCTATTCCTTTTTATAATCCCATCTTAAATCGTAAGCCGACAACACTCCGGGTACCGCCGACATAAGTTGGGAATCCTATCGTTCGGCCGCTATTACCTGCATCAATAATATATTTGGTATCGAATACATTTTTACCGAAGGCAGCAATTTCATAATAAATATTTTTTGGATGAAAGCGGAAACCGGCAGTAAAATTAGCCAATCCGTAACCTTTTTGGCTCAGATTTTCCTCATTGCTATCCTCAAAGTAAACTTTAGACTTGTATGAATAACTCGGAATAAAATACATCTCAGTATGTGTGTTCATCGGAATATTAATATTCAATCCAAGCGCAAAACTGTGCTTTGGTGTCAGTCGGAAACGATTTCCAGCATACTCTTGTTTGATTCCGTTTTCATCCGTATTATTAAAACATCCGTCAATATACGAATAATTGCCAAAGACATTGAAGAAGCGTGTCGGAGCATAGCGCAAACTTGTTTCTATACCAAAAGTATGAGCCCTTCCCGCATCATCGGCAATATATTTGCTTTGAGCCTCGTCAAACCGATTCGTTTGAAAATGATTCCAATTATAGTAATATGTAGCAAATTCATAATTTAATTTTCCATTCAACAACATCCCTTTTATACCAGTCTCATAACTGATAATAATCTCCGGCTTTAATTTTGAGATATCATGAGGATCGTTATTAAAAGCAATTACACCGGGACGACGACCGCGAGAAATGCTGACATAGATATTATTACGTTTGTACATATAATTTAAAGCTGCCCGACCTACCCATGAGTAATAATCCTTAGACACATTAACCCTGCCATCCGTCGTAGGATGATACATGAGAACACCAAACACAGGATCGGCCACCGTACTTGATTCGTATCCCGTTCTTTGATGCTCATACGTACCACGCAAACCGATAGTCATCTTAAGTCCATCAAGAAGTTTGAAGGATCCGTCGGCAAAGACCTCGGCTGCCTGATTCGTTCCGTAATTAGTGGAATTTTCTTCATGATATGCATTTAGAGGTAATGCCGAAGATGCACTGAGCTGAGTTTTCAAGGTGGTCAGCAAAGTAGCGATAGAAGCTCCCCCCGTTCCCATACTGTTGGCCAGAGCAATCAATGAATCCATATCCATACCGGTAACCGATTTCAAAGCAGTATTAAGATCACCGTAAAAGTCAGGCGTAGTTGTCATTGTCGTAGGATTTCCCTGCGAATCAGTCAGGTTGTAAGAAGAAGGGAACCATTTATCCATCAAGCCCGAAAATGTCTTTTGAAAAGCCGCGACCATCGTTGTCGGCAAAGCTGCGGAAAGAGCGGGAAGCATAGCTTCTATCTTTTCCAGACTGGGCTTAGCCGATGCAGCAAAAGCTTTATAAGCATAAGCTGGGAATAACTGCTGCAAATTACTGCGAACTATCACATTCTGCGAAGAATTTTCGTAAAAATAGCTTGTCCCGAAGAATCCGGAGAAACGTTTTTTATTATCATAATGGAAACGGAATTCCTGACTGAATTGTTTTCCTTTTTCTTTTTCTTCACACCACAAAAGATAGGCCGGTGTACCATCGGCATCAAATGACTCATCAGAATCGAAAGCTCGGTAACCAGTGATTGCGGATAATTTCCAATTCTCATTAATCTGATAGTTAGCAAGAAAAGTAAGCCCGCCCACGTGGCGATGAATATATAAATTCTTACCCTGTTCCAAATTGGCAGGTGCGTTAGGGTCACTACTTCCGTAAGCTTCATTTTCCGTACGGAAAGAAGTACCCGGATAATTGTCGTATTGATAATCACCTATCAAATCATAGGTCGTATTATCATCAGCAAACAAACGAACGGAATTTCGCAGCGCAATGGTGTTTTGTCCGTTTAACCGGCCACCGGCCTCATTTTTGATAAAGCCATCGCGCGCTTCGTAAGAAAAGGCAAAACGATTCGCCAACTTGCCTTTGATAATCGGAGTATTGAGAAAACCTTCGGCCATCCGTTTATTATAAGTACCGAATCCCAAAGACAGTTCACCTGTGAAATAGTCCACCGGTTTATTGCGAATCACATGAATACCACCTATCTCCGCACCTCGTCCGAAAAGCGTACCTTGAGGACCTTTTGCCACCTCTACTCGCTCAAGGTCATAGAGTTGAACAACCGATGCTCTGGAACGAGAGATTGAAACTCCATCTTGAAAAACAGATACGCGTGGCTGAGAATAGGATGCTCCGTCATCAGACGTTACCCCGCGAATCACATATCCCGGATTGTTAGGGCTCTGCAATTGAATTTGCAAGCCGGGTATATAATTGGCCATTTCATCAAACTGCTGAATATTCATTTTCCTAAGATTCAAACCAGATATGGCACTAACAGCTGTCGGCACGTCAATGCTGCTTTGCGACTGTTTTTGTGTCGTTACAATAATCTCACTCAGTATTTGCGCATTTTCATTCATCGTTACAATCATTTTATCCAATGCGGTTTGTTCCGTTTGCAGATAACCCACATAAGTAAAAATCAATTTTTTGTTTAATGAAGAAACGCTCACGTGAAACGAACCGTCCGCTCTGGTTATTGTACCCAAATCCGTATTTTTCACCCGTATATTTACTCCCGGAAGAGGTTGCCCGTCTTTATCGATCACCTTTCCCGAGACAATAAACATTTTAACTCTTTGCACTTCTACCGGCAAGTTACCATTTGGATTTTCAGCTACCGATTGCAAGCATAATAATGGGAGAAAACATACCCAAATTAAAATTTTATACCTTAAGATCATAATTATGATTGTTAAATTTTTTATACCCTGCTATTTTACAAAAGGAATGATACACTTATTATCTTGAGGTCTTTGATCATTCCATAAATATTTGGACAGATGACTAAAAATATAAGCATTCTTCCATGAATAATGACGTAACCTTTTGGCTGCCGTCTTTATCTCCTTTTTATCCTGTTGCGTATAATGTTCGTCGCCCGCCAAATTAGCAACATAGGCATCGGTTACCACCTTAGCTGCTCCCATTTTGCAAGAATCGGGCAGAGAAGCCGGAAACATTTTAACAATCATCGCAGGCATCTCGTTGCGCAAAAAGCGGAATGCGAACTGTTGGATACTCTCGTTGTCAGGTAGCTTACAATCAATATGTTCGATACGATGAGAGTGAATATTCATTTGATTCTTGCCGATCGTGATCAGTCGATAAGGACACGGATAAGTCACCGTTGATCCGGTCTCCACATCATAAACCCTGTGCCGCTCGGCAATATCCTGCGAATGGAAATGTCCGGTAAAGATAATGCGGATATTATTTTTCTTAAAAAACTTAACTTGTTTCTTCCAATGATCCACCAGATATTCCGGCATTGCCTTGTCCTGCCATTTCCAATGACTAACCAGTCCATGGTGCATCATAGCAATTACCTTATAACCTTTTTCATGTGCTTCCCTAGCCTGTTCTTTAATAAAGGCCAAGGTTTCCGGTTTAATTCTACCCCCTGTGACACAAACGTCCTTTTTATAGTCGTTATCCTCGTACCGACAATCATCTATCGCAATAAGTCGGATGGAATCCGTGAGTTGAGACACATAGCTCAAAGAAACCTTATCATGGGCTATCGCATTTCCATACCCGTAATCGGCATAACATCGGGCAAATTCATCGGGGGTAAAAGTCGGCACTCTTTTTACACTGTCACCGTCAAAGCACACCGCATGCGGATTATTCACATCGTGATTGCCGGGAATGACATACACTTTTATACCCGCCTGTTTGAAACGAACAAGATATTTGTCCACTACATAATGATGAGAAACAGCTTCACCGTCTTTGGTCAAATCTCCACAAATGAGAACGAAGCGCGGATGAGCTTTCAGAATTTCCTCAACGGCCGTTTCCATCAAAGCCGGACTCTCTTTTAATAATTTGCGGTCATTGACCAGATAATGTTCAAAAGCCGCACCATCTTTTATTAATAATGCAGGACACATTACATGTATGTCCGAAAGCACGGCAAATGAGGTCTCACCTGTTTCGTCACTGTTTACTGCAGCCAAAAGAGGAGTGGAAAAGAAGAATAGAGGACAAATAATCCAATTAAAAATAGTTTTTTTCATACCTTTTTATATTTCTTGGGGGTAAAGGTATGTGGGGCAAATGACAGAAGTAATACATAGGCGTTACTTTTCGGTAACAGATACGACTAATCGATATCGCTTATATAACCGTAGCACAATAAAGCAATATTGCTATTATAAATCGTTTTTTATTCTTACCTTTGTTTTGAATCAAAAAAAAGAACGATGAAAAAAAAAGAAGCAAACAAGAAAAGTGCATTGAGACCCATGCCTAAAATAGTTGTAACCGTAAGAGATAAAGAAGGTCGGGATAACGCACTGGTCGTAGGCTATTGTGGAAATTGCAGTTATGACCCACCGATGATTATGGTAGGCATCGTACCTACCCGATATTCATATCACATGATCAAAGAAAACGGGGCTTTTGTAGCTCATCTGCTCACAAAAGATCAAAAGGCTTTATATGAATGCTGTGG
>JALNVG010000118.1 GCA_023227685.1 Bacteroidaceae bacterium | reverse complement strand
CTTCGCAGGTTTTTACTTTCATTCCGCTGCCTTCAAATATTGGGAGTAGCATGAAGTCCGCATTTTCAATGTAAGGCTTTAGGTTAGCTACATCGCTGTAAACTTCTATGTTTGGAAGATTAGTAACCATGGGCAAAATGGCTTTCATCCCTTTGCCTACAATTTGTAATTTGATGTTTACTTCGGGCAGAACTTCGCGTACAAACCATATGATTCCATGAACATTCATTGGAAAATAAGTACCTAAAAACAGGCAGACAGGAATGTTACGAGTCATTTTCTCAAAATCGGGATGACTATTATTATACTTGTCTTGGAATACAACAGGCGAAAGAATGTCCGGTGAACGATGATAGCGGTTTTCTATCTCTTGTTTGTCTCTTTCATTGAGTGCAATGATGATGTCAGAATAATCGCATGCCTGCTGATCATTTTTGGTTACACAGTTTACAACAATTGGACACCAAGGTTTGCTTTTCCCGATTTTTGCTTTGAAGTAAACTGATTCTACATTGTGGAAGAAAGTGATAATTTTGCCTGTGTAATGCTTGTCTTTGAGCGCTTTTGAAATGATACCAAAGATACTTCTGTCAATAAATACGTAAGAAAATGGCATTGCCAGTGCTGTAATGGAATCTACTTTTTTTTGTGACAAACCATAGTAATAACCCTTGAAAAAATTGATAAAGATAGAAAAGGCGTGGAGAAAAAGTATTTTTTTGCTTAAACTCTCGTGAATATAGTAAACGAGAATGTTCTCTTCACCGAAGATGTGGCATAAGACGCGGTAATTCGTGTTTGTTCCTTGTTCGCCACCAGCGTCGATGTTATCAGGTCTTCTATATCTGATAAAAAGTAGTTTGTCCATCTTGAAACTTTGTTATATGAAGCAAAGATATGGATAATTTTATATCTTCTATCGGACTATTAGAAATAAATACTTTATTTTTGCACAAATAAAAATATATGATATGAAGAACTTCTTGAAAAAATATGGAGGGCATCTGATTGCCTTAGTGGTATTTATTGGTTTAGTGGTTGCTTTTTTCTCTCCTTCAATATTGGATGGGAAGGTGATACGGCAGGGCGATACCATCAAAGTGGTAGGGATGATGCAGGAATTGTCTGATTATTATAGTAAGGATCATGCAGTTTCTGCGTGGTTGGGAAGTATGTTTTCCGGAATGCCCGCTTATCAGGTGGGAATACCTGGACAGGCGGCTAACCCTTTGACAAAAATTACTGATGTATTGAAAAATATTGATCCGTTAGGCGGTGGAATGGTTCTCACAGGATTAATTGCTTTTTATATACTGATGTGTGTCATCGGTGTGAATCGCTGGTTGGCTATTGCCGGTGCTATTGCATATGCGCTGGCTTCATATAATATTATTATTATTGATGCGGGACATATATCAAAGGCTTATGCAATAGCCTATATGCCAATTACATTAAGTGGAATGTTCCTACTGTTTAAACGCAAATATCTTTGGGGAGCCGTATTGTTTGTTCTTGGAGCAGCGTTTTCAATCTTAGAAGGACATTTGCAGATTACGTATTATTTGGTGTTGTTCTGTGGATTTGTCTATTTTGGATTTGCTTACTTGAAGATTAGAAGTAAGGATTTCAGAGAGCTGTTAAAGGTTACCGGAATATTGATTATCGGTATATTACTGGCTGTGACGCCCAATGCAGCTAATCTGTATAGTAATTATGAGATGAGCAAGACTAGTATGCGTGGTACTTCTGAATTGACAGCGAAACCCGGTGTTGAGAAAACAGTTGAAGTAGGAAATCATTCATCCGGCCTAGATAGGGATTATGCGTTTCAATGGAGTTATGGTTGGAAAGAACTTTTTACGATTTTGGTTCCTGATGTATATGGCGGAAGTTCGGGTGGAACATTAGGTAGTTCATCGGAATTGTATCAGCAGTATCAAAAGAATGGTATTCAAGTAGGATCGGAATTACAAGCTCCGACTTATTGGGGCGACAAAGTATTTACTTCTGGTCCTGTATATTTTGGAGCAATTGTTTGTTTCTTGTTTATATTAGGAATGTTTCTTATACGAAATCCTATGAAATGGTGGCTTTTGGGTGGTTCTTTGTTCTTTATTTTTTTGGCATTAGGTAGAAATTTTGCGCCGTTCAATGATTTTATGTTCTATCATTTGCCCATGTATAATAAGTTTCGTACACCTGAGATGGCTTTGGTTATTCCAGGATTAGTATTTCCTTTGGTTGGTTTCTGGGGGTTGAAGGAATTGTTTGCTAATGAGTTGGATGATAAACTTTTCAAGAAAAGTTTTCTTTGGTCATTATGTTTGACTGGAATTCCTTGTTTGATATTATGGTTGATGCCGTCGATGTTGCTAACCTTTCAATCTACTTATGATGCGCAATTCCAAAGTCAGGTACCTAATTGGTTTTATCCGGCACTTTTAGCTGATAGGGCTTCATTGGCTTCTGCTGATGCTTTGCGATCTTTGATTTTTATTCTTTTAGGTGCAGTGTTGTTATTTATTTATTGGAAATCGAAGAATAAGCAGGCCATGTCTGTATGGATTAGTGCAGGGATGATTGTCCTGATGCTTATTGATCTGTGGAATATTGATAGGCGGTATTTGAATGATAATAATTATACATCAGAACAATTACATGAGAGTTATAAACCTTCGGTTGCTGATGCTGAAATACTAAAGGACAAGGATCCATCATATCGTGTCCTTAATTTGAATGATCCTTGGCAAGATTCATCGACATCTTACTATCATAAGTCTATCGGTGGATATCATGCTGCAAAACTTCGTCGTTATCAAGAACTGATTGATCATCGTTTATCTCCAGAATATATTGCTATTGTGAAGTCTTTGCAGAAAGCTAAAACGGAAGAGGACTTAAGGGCTATATTGGCTTCTACCACTTCCTTAAATATGCTGAATATGCGATATATCATATATGATCCGACGCAACGTCCGATCCGTAATCCTTACGCATATGGGAATGCTTGGTTTGTAGGACAAGTTCAAATGGTAAATAATGCGGATGCTGAAATTAAAGCACTTGATACATTACAACCACTTGAGACGGCTGTTGTCGATAAGCGGTTTGCTAACGATTTGAAAGGTTTTGTTCCACAAAAAGATTCTACGGCTTTTATTGAGATGACGTCGTATAAACCTAATGTGGTTACTTACAAGAGTAAAGCTTCTTCCGAACAGTTGGCTGTCTTTTCTGAAATATATTATCAACCGGGGTGGAAAGCTTTCGTCGACGGAAAAGCGATACCTCATTTCCGGGCAGACTGGACTTTGCGTGCAATGTGTGTTCCGGCAGGTGAACATCAAATTACATTTAGGTTTATTCCAGATGGATATAATGAAGCTTATAATATTGCTTATTATGGAGGCATTGTTATACTGTTGTTGTTGGCGGGAGCAATCGTTTATTCTGTAGGGAGATATTGGAAGAAAGAAAAGGTTTAGGAGGTGTAAAAAAATAGTTTTTATAAAGAAATTTACAAAGGATTTAAGCGCTGTTTAAATCCTTTGTAAATTTAAAGTGTTTTGACAAAGTTGAGTAATGTTTCAGCAAAACTATCCCACGTGAGTTCTGTTTTTGCTTTTTGAATATTGGAGACAAACGGACTTCTGTCGTGTCTATAGAAATTGCGTATAGTGGCAGCTATTGATTCGGATGAGATTTCAGGTGTCATCAAACCTACTCCTGGTTTTTCAATATTCTCGCTTAATCCACCGGTATTAGTTGCAATTAGAGGTAAATCAAAATTATACGCAATAGATGTAATCCCGCTTTGTGTCGCTGAACGATAGGGGAGTATGCACACATCGGCAGCAGAAAAGAATGTCGGGACTTCGATATCGCTGATATATCGATTGAATACTTTATATTTCCCCGGATTACGGGTAGCATGTATTTGTGCAGTATATTTATCGAAGCTCCCATAACTTTCGCCGGCAATAATAAGTTGATAACTGTCGTCTAGCTGATTTACAGCATCAATAAGCAGATCTAGGCCTTTATAATCTCGGATGAGGCCAAAGAATAGCAATGTCTTTTTGTTTTCATCGATATGTAATTTTTCTTTGGCTTTTTTCATGTCGATTTTACTACCGAATTGGTTGTATAAAGGATGCGCTTTTAGCAAATGAGGTGCTTCAGGATAAAGTGCTAGAAGGTCCTTTTGCACGGATTCACTCATGGTTACAAGTCCACTATTTTGATGAAGGAACCAGGTTGTCAATGGTTTATCAAAGAATTTATGCTCGTGAGGAGTGACATTATCCAGTATGGTAATCACTTTGCATCCTTGTTTTTTTAACTGATGTGCAATTGTTCCAAGAGAGGGTGCAAAGTAGGACATCCAGTACTTCATGACTAGAATGTCCGGATGTTCTTTTTTGATTTGTTGAGCAGCACTTAGGTATGTAAAGGGATTTGCTGTGTCTACAACTGGTATGCTTTTGATAACGTAAGCATTGTCCTCAGGAGTGACATATTGGGTTTTACCCGGGAAGAGAAAATCTGGATATTGTCGTTTGAAGGTATAAGGCAAGACTTCGTGTTTTTTCTTGAATACCTCATATAAGTTCGCATTGAATTGTGCGATACCGCCACGAAATGGATAAAATGTTGATAGATAAGCTATTTTCATATGTGTATTTTTTTTAATTGTTTTGCAAAGGTAAGTAAATTCGAACAGTGCATATCAATTCTTAGCTCATCTTTTGGCATGTTGTATTTATCACCCACTAAGGCCATTGATACTTGTGCATTGTTTGCAAATTGAATGTCTGACCAACTATCACCCACCATCCAGCTTTTTTTCAAATCAATATCTGGAAAGTCCTTTAGAGCTTGATGTATCATACCAATATTGGGTTTTCTGTTTGGACTAGATTCTTCAATATCTGTACAAATATATATTTTGTCAATGCGGCCTCCTCCTGCATTAATGATGTCGAGCATGAATTGATGAATCTCATAAAGATCATCCATACTCATGATTCCTTTGCCAACGCCTCTTTGATTGGATACAATCAATATGTGACGGAAAAGAAGAGATAATTCTTTTAACGCTTCAACAACACCTTCGAGGAAAATAAACTCTTGTGGCGATTTGACATAATCACCTATCAGATGTTTGTTAATCACTCCATCTCGGTCTAAGAATAGTGTGTTATAGATTTTTGTATATCCCATCTCCAAAATCTTTTTGTGCCTTATTGTAATCGTCGGGGATGCCAATATCTATGAAATAACCTCTTGATATGTAGCCTGTTAATATACTATTAGAAATGATTTCTTCAAAGAAATCTTTTTCTAAAGAAAACTTTTCCGGATATGAACGCAGTACATCTTTATGAGTCAAATAGGTCCCTCCATTGATCAATCCCGATTTACAGAACTTTTTCTCTTTAAATTGTATAATTCTATTGGATTCAATATCAATCTCTACAGCGCCATAGCGATCAAAATTATGCATTTCTTTGAGTGCAAGTGTAGCCTTTGCATGGGTCTTACCATGGAGTGCCAACATTCCATCATAATCAACATTAAGGAATGTATCACCATTGAGAATGAACACATTTTCTTCACGAGCTTTTGATAAAGCCAGACGAATTCCTCCACCTGTACCTAATGGCGACGTTTCGACAACAGAGGAGATCATCATTGGTGATGAATATGATTTTAACCAGTTTTCAATGTATTCATGTTTATATCCTAATGATAGTATAACGTGTTCGAATCCGGCTTGCGATAGAAAATCAAGCAGATAATATAGAAAGGGTTTTCCTGCGACCGAAGCCATACATTTGGGGACATCCGCGACGACACTCCGAAGTCGTGTTCCTAATCCACCTGCTAATATAACGGCTTCTTTTTTCATTTGTTCTTGCCAAAGAGGGTTTCTTCTACCAGTTCGCAGATGATATGGCCAATGGTGATGTGACTTTCCTGAATTCGAGGCGTATCTGTGGAAGGAACATTAAGTAGAATATCAGCGTTGTCTTTCATTTTCCCTCCGGTTTCACCTGTAAAAGCAATAGTCTGAATGCCTTTTTCCTTGCATGTGTCAAAAGCTTTAACAATATTTACAGAGTTGCCCGAAGTCGATAATCCGATTAGTATATCACCGGTTTTTCCTATGCTTGAAATCAGGCGCGCATAAATAATGTCGTATGAATAATCATTGGCAACAGCTGTTAGATATGAAGTATTACAATGCAAGGCTTCTGAAGGTAAGCCAGGTCTGTCGAAATAGAATCTACCTGAGAATTCAGCTGCAAGGTGCTGTGCGTCGGCTGCACTTCCTCCATTCCCGCAGAAATATACACTTCCTCCGTTCTTGAAACATTGAATGATTGTTTCAATGGCTTTTGATATCTTTAACTGCAAAGCGCTGTCAGCAAGAATTTGTGTAATGGTTACTTGATGTTGAGACAGCCGCTTAATAATTATCCTTTTGTTGTCCATGTAGTTAATCCTTTTTCACAAAATTCAAAATGATGTATTTTTCCAATATTTAAATTTGTTAATGCTTCTGCTACTTTATATGAACTATTTCCTGGGCAATAGAAGAACATGAATCCTCCACCACCAGCTCCGGAAATTTTTCCTCCTAATGCTCCGTTGGTAATAGCTGTTTCGTATATTCGATCAATAAATTCGTTGGAGATGCCTTTAGCCATCTTTTTTTTGCTTTCCCAACTTGTGTTTAATGCTTTTCCCAATTCCCTCAGTTCATCACGCAACAGGCAGTTTTTCATGCGGAAGGCCTCTCGCTTAACATTATGCATGGCTTCTATGGAATCATTATTCTGTTTTTTTACATTTTCTGCCTGTTCTTCAATAATTTTGGAAGAGCAACGTTGTTTGTTTGTATAAAACAGTATCGTATTCATTGCCCATTCCTGAAGAATGTCCTCACTTATACGCAAGGGATTTACAATTACACGATCGTTTTCTAAAAACTCCATAAAGTTGACGCCTCCAAAAGTAGCTGCATATTGATCTTGTTTGCCTCCGGCCATTTTTAAATCGATACGTTCAATCTCGTAAGCATAATGTGCCATGTCATAGCGTCCTAATGGTAATTTAAGCCATTCTGTAAATGCTCCTAAGATTGCTACAACCAATGTTGATGAAGTTCCTAATCCTGAACCTGAAGGAACATCCATACTTGTGATCAGTTCGAACGATAGTGGTTGCTCACTGTTATAATGAGAAATAATAGAGTTGTATATGCCGTGTTGAAGTAGCAAGGGACCTTCCAAAGGAAGCTTATTTGTTGCTGAAAATTCTTCTACAATATTGTCATTGATATGAACAAAACGAATCTTCCCGTTTGTAAGGGGCCGAATAGTAGCATGTGCAAATAAGTTGATAGTTACATTCAATATGGCTCCTCCATACAAATCCGAGTAAGGAGAAACATCTGTTCCACCTCCCGCTATGCCTAAGCGAAATGGCGCTTTGCTTCTGTAAAGTACATCGTTCATTATGGTAACGTTAATAAGTAATACCCGCAAGTTGTATAAACGTTACGAAGGTAGGGAATATTTAGGAATTTCCATAATCTGTGGGGAGAAAGACCAAATTTTACTTCGTAGTTGGGGTTGAT
>JALNVG010000117.1 GCA_023227685.1 Bacteroidaceae bacterium | reverse complement strand
TTAAAAGCTTACTAATTAGATGTTTTTTTCTTTAATCAGATATTCGGCAATTTGAACGGCATTTAATGCTGCACCTTTTCTTATTTGGTCGCCCACAATCCAAAAAGTTATTCCGTTATCATTGGTCAGATCCTTGCGGATACGTCCTACAAATACAGGGTCCGTACCAGATAAGAATAGTGGCATCGGATATTCTTTTTCTTCAGGATTATCTTTCAAAACCAATCCTTCACCCTTACTGAATGCTTTGCGTGCTTCTTCTACGGAAATAGGACGTTCGGTTTCAATCCAGATGCTTTCGGAATGAGCACGTAAGGAAGGAACACGTACACAAGTGGCACTCACTTTAATATCGGAATGCATGATTTTACGTGTTTCATTGTACATCTTCATTTCTTCTTTTGTATATCCGTTATCTGTGAATATGTCAACTTGTGGAATAACATTAAAAGCCAATTGATAAGGAAATTTATTTACGGTTACCGGAACATGGTCTAATGTCTGGCGGGTTTGCTCGATCAACTCGTTCATAGCTACAGCTCCTGCACCGCTAGCAGCTTGGTAGGTGGAAACGTGTGCAACTTTAATATGTGAGATTTGCTCAATGACCTTTAATGCTACGACCATCTGAATCGTTGTACAATTAGGGTTGGCAATGATACAGCGTGGCCGTTTTTTAGCATCTTCCGGGTTAACTTCGGGTACAACTAACGGTACATCGTTATCCATGCGGAAAGCACTAGAGTTATCTATCATCACGGTACCGAATTTCGTAATTGTTTTCGCAAATTCTATTGAGGTACCGCCTCCGGCTGAAACAAATGCAATATCAATTCCTTTAAAGTCATCGTTATGTTGCAAAAGTTTGACTTCTATCTCTTTTTCGCGGAAAATATATTTTTTTCCGGCACTGCGTTTAGAGCCGAATAATATTAATTCATCAATAGGAAAATTTCTTTCGTCTAGTACACGCAGGAACTCTTGTCCTACTGCTCCGCTTACACCAACAATTGCGATTTTCATCTTTTTCTTTTGTTTTTATTGTATATTTATATCAAGAACTTCTATCTTTGCAAAGAGATAGTTGTAGACTACAAAATTATAACATTTTGTTGTAATAGGTGACCTTTTCAAAAAAAAATATCATTTTATGGCTTTTTTTATGTAATTTGTCATTTATTTTTTGATATAAAACCATTTTAATATTTAGATCCTTTCTCTAAAAAGAAACTTATGGAAGATTGGCAACAGAGAACTCAGCTTCTCTTCGGTGAAGAGAAAATGGAACATATTCGGAATGCACGAGTGCTTGTTGTCGGATTGGGGGGAGTAGGTGCCTATGCAGCTGAGTTGCTTTGCCGTGCGGGGGTCGGACATCTTATTCTTATTGATTCCGATACGGTTGAATCCACTAATATTAACAGGCAACTTCCCGCCTTGCATTCCACTTTGGGAGAAACGAAAGTTGAAGTATTGGCTTCACGCTATAAGGATATTAATCCACAATTGGATATAACTGTTTACCCTATTTATCTGAAAGAAGAAAATATTCCGTTATTGTTCGATTCTGCTCCGTTTGATTTTATTGTAGATGCTATTGATACGGTCAGTCCTAAGTGTTGTCTTATTATTGGAGCACTAGAACGCCATATTAAGATTATTTCGAGTATGGGAGCCGGTGCCAAAAGTGATATTACACAAGTTCGTTTTGCTGATATTTGGGAAACATATCATTGTGGCTTGAGCAAAGCGGTGCGCACGCGTCTTAAGAAGTTGGGTATAAGAAAGAAATTTCCTGTTGTTTTCAGTACCGAACAATCGGATCCGAAGGCGGTGCTATTGACGGATGGGGAAAGAAACAAAAAGTCGACTTGCGGAACGATAAGTTATATGCCTGCGGTTTTTGGTTGTTATCTTGCAGAATACGTGATTAAAAGATTATAGAATTGTTTATAATAAATGATGAAAGAAAATGATAAAGTTAGAAGGAATAAATAAAAGTTTCGGTTCGTTGATGGTATTAAGAGGCATAGATATTGAGATCAATAAAGGTGAAATTGTGAGTATAGTTGGCCCGAGTGGTGCCGGTAAGACTACATTGTTGCAGATAATGGGGACTCTTGACGAACCGGATAGCGGTATAGTTTCTTATGATGGAGTTGTGGTGAATAAAATGAAAGAGAAGAGACTTTCTGCTTTCAGAAATAAGAATATTGGTTTTGTTTTTCAGTTTCATCAATTGTTGCCGGAATTTACGGCCATAGAGAATGTTATGATTCCTGCTTTGATTGCCGGATCTTCAACGAGTGATGCTTCGCATCGGGCGATGGAGATACTTGATATGATGGGACTTAAGGATCGTGCGACACATAAGCCCAATGAGTTGTCGGGTGGCGAAAAGCAGCGTATTGCTGTAGCTCGTGCATTAATCAATCATCCCGAAATTGTACTTGCTGATGAGCCATCAGGTAGTTTGGATACACAGAATAAGAAAGAACTTCATCAACTTTTTTTTGATTTGAGAGAGCGATTAGGTCAGACATTTGTGATTGTCACCCATGATGAATCCCTTTCGGCAATAACAGACAGAACAATTCATCTTATTGATGGAATGATTCAGAAAGATAACGTTGTAAAAGAATCAGAAACAGACATAGTGGGTTAATCGTTCAAAATCAATTGGCGTAAATTCTTCGTATAGTGCAAATTGCTTTAGGTTCTTGATGTTTCCTCTTTTCTTTCTGAATTCAACAAATGCTTTTGCTTGATAGAAATTGATATACGGATGTCTCATCATCTTTTGTAAGCTGCTTCTGTTAAGATTAATTTGTGGTGCTTTGTCTTCGCTTACAGAGAACCACGGTCTGAGTTTCTCGACTGATAAATTGATTTCTCCCAATTGGTTAATGTTATAGTAGTGCCCGAGTTTTTGTCTGTAGTTGACAATCATGATCGCAATGTTGCTTCCTATTCCCGGTATTTTTTTTAATTCGGTAGTATCTGCCTGATTTAAAGATATAACAGTACCATATGGATATTTATAAACACTTCTTTTTAGTTTCTCCGGATTTTTCGCAAATAGCTTAATCTCTTCTTTTATAGGTTTTTTTATGGTAGGAATAATAATATAAGGGAGCAATGTTTGATATTGTTTTTCAGTAAGTCCGTATATTTTTTTGAAATCCTCAGGCTTACGGAAAATTCCACCTTTATCGCGGTAATGGATAATATTCTTTGTTATCCATGAGGGAAGTCCAAGATTCGTGAGCATTAATGAATCTGCCTTATTGGGATCAAAGGGTATGAGTTGTATTTCCTTTTTTATTTTATTATTGTATCTGTTGTAGTTGTTTGTAGCATAGTTCTTTTCTTTCATTAGCTTAATGGAAGACATAAAACGGGCATATTCTTTCTCAAACCGCGCTCGGTGCTCAGATTTTGTGTTCTTTTCTTGTCGATTGGGTAGGAAAAAATTTAAGGTACAGATAGCAAGAATTAATATAATAAGTATAATGATTCCTTGTCTTTCAGTGCGAGTAAAATAGAAAAAATCTTTCCACATTTACTTCAATAATCCTAATTCGTTGATAAAAATAAAGAATATGGCTATGGGGGCAACAAATTTCAGTACAAAAATATATGTTTTATAAATTGGTACCTTAAAGGATCCATTATTGGTAATTTCTTCCCAGATGATTTTCTTGTCAAGGTACCAGCCCGTAAAGATCGCAATAAAAAAGCCACCTGCCGGTAACATGATTTTTGCTGTAACGAAGTCGAAAATGCTGAAAAGGTTTAAGCCGAAGATCGTGAAACCTTTTAACGGTCCGAGCGACAAGGAACAAAAAACGCCCAAAAAGATACAACCTCCTGTGACAATTTTGGCTGCTCTACCTCTTGTGAAACCGTATTCCTCACGGAGATAAGCTGTAGAAACTTCGTGAAGTGAGATCGTAGAAGTAATGGTAGCTAGAGCTAATAATATATAAAACATGATTGAAAATATGTAGGATAAAGCTGGTATTCCGGCAAATGCCTTTTGAAAAACATTGGGTAAAGTGATGAATATGAGGCTCGGGCCTGCGTTGGGATGAATGCCTACTGAAAAGGCTGCAGGAAATATGATGAATCCTGCCATGATAGCAACGAATGTATCGATAACACCTACACCAAAAGCTGTTTTTGTTAAATTTGTGTCTTTACTGAAATAGGAAGCATAAGTACAAAGGCAACCCATACCCAGACTTAGTGAAAAGAATGCTTGTCCCATCACTGAGAAGCATGTTCGCGTCAATCTTGCTAAAATCCGGTTTTAGTAAAAAAGAAATGCCGGCTTTTGCTCCAGGAAGAGAAACAGAACAAATGACCAATATTACGATAAGGATAAATAATATGGGCATTAATATTTTTGATGAGCGCTCTATTCCCTTTACCACACCTTTGACTATGATATAATGTGTAGCTAACAAAAAAAGAACAAGCCAGATAATCGGTCGCCAAGAACTACTTGAGAAATCTTGAAATGATTGAACGAATTCAGCAGGTGATTGTCCGGAAAAGCTGTTGGTTAATGCTTCGTAAATGTATTCTAATGTCCATCCGGCTACTACACTATAGTATCCGAGAATGAGAAAACCCGTTAATACGCTTAATCGTCCGATCCATTTCCATTGAGTATTTGGTGCTATTTTTTTATATGCTCTTGCTGTATTGGATCTTGAATGCCTTCCTATGAGGAATTCGGATATCATAATTGGCATCCCCAAGAAAATAACGCATCCGATATAGATGAGAATGAAAGCTGCACCGCCATGATTTCCTGTTTCATACGGAAATCTCCAAATATTACCCAGACCTACAGCCGAACCGGCTGAAGCTAATATGGCTCCTATTTTACTACCGAAGTTTGCTCTATCGTTTTTTGACATTTCTCTTTATATTTCTTTCAAAAAGTAGTATTATTCTCTTTTTTATTGTGCAAAGATAAAAATTCTTCCTTATTTTTGCATCAAATAAAATATTAATTTAGAATATGAGATATTATATAAGAAAATACCCGTTATCGTTATTGATCGTTGTAGCGATCATATATTTGTCCTTTTTTAAACCTCCAAAGACAGAATTGGATGAGGTTCCGGATATAGATAAAATGGTTCATTTCTGTATGTATTTGGGCCTTTCAGGAATGATTTGGTTGGAATTTTTTAAGGCGCACAAAGGTTTTAAGAGTCTTCCGATTAAGAGGGCTATTATTGGCAGCAGTCTTTTCCCATTACTCTTTGGCGGATGTATTGAACTTGCACAAAAGTATCTTACGACTTATCGTAGTGGTGAATGGCTAGATTTCTTTACGGATTTTTTGGGGGTATTTTTTGCTTCCCTTATTGCCTATTATCTTGTGCGTCCCTGGCTTTTGAAAAGAAAAGACAATAATGAATAAGAAAATGTTAGTTTACAAGGTTGTGTAGCAATTAAATAGACGCCCCCCCCCGGAAACAGGATAAGACAGCTACTAGAAGTTTTTTGATTTTATCCCACGCAAGCCATGCGCATCCCACGTGCCGATAACAATAAGAGTTATTTCACTAACAAGTGAAGATATTCGGATAACATTTGTTCTTATCCGAATAACTCTTGTTGTAATCCGGATAAAATCACATAGTACCAAATTTTACTAGTTCTTTCAAAGAAATTTTGCATCGCAATTTTTTAAAATTGCGATGCAATTACCTCGTGTTTGCAATGCATTTACCCAATGTTTGCGATGCAAAATTTATTTTTGCCTGATATAAGTTATTAATAAGAATATGAATAACTTAAAAACTTGTATTGCATAAATGTACTACGCGTTTTAAAGATAGACTACATTAATATTAAAAGATATTACGGATAGCCTTTTAAAAATCAATTATAGGTATGCAACTATCGAACTTAATTTTATACCATTAGAGCCCTTAATCAGGATCGTATAAGATTGGAGCTCTTCTGTTTGCAATGTTTTTACTACCTCTTTGGCATCAGCAAAATTTCGATAATGGTTTTTTGTGGCTGCAAATTGAGAACCCACAAGCCAGATTTTTTCAAAATTTCCTGTTTTTATGAAGTCAACAATTTTTTGATGTTCTGCCATGCTTTCGTTGCCGAGTTCTCTCATATCACCAAGGATCAGCATTTTGTGTGAGAAATCCATACGCTGAAAATTCATTAGAGAAGCCATCATACTGGTAGGATTAGCATTGTATGCATCGATAATGAGCAAGTTTTTTGCTGTTTGTTCCATTTGCGACCGACCATTTTGTGGTACGTAGGTAGCTATAGCATTGTCAATCTTTTGTGGCTCAACGCCGAAAAATCGACTGATAGTTACGGCAGCCAATGCATTCGGGAAATTATAATCACCAATTAGTTTGGTTTGTACTTGATGACGTTCTCCATCTTTTCCAGCTTTCCATTCGAAAGCAAGATATGGAGAATTGTTTGTAATATGTCCATTTATATAAAGAGTATCTTTATTCCCATATTCTATTTTATTTAGTCCATGGGCTATATCCATCAGATATGGATTATCGTGGTGGATGAATATTGTTGAATTCTCTTTGGTACGCAAATAATCATACAGTTCACATTTGGTTTTAATTACACCTTCAAAAGAACCGAATCCTTCGAGATGCGCCTTGCCTACATTGGTTATAATACCGTAGTCCGGTTCAGCAATGTTTACGAGAAATTTAATATCGCCCGGATGACTTGCTCCCATTTCGATAACAGCTAAATCATGTTCGGTTTTCAAACGAAGAAGCGTAAGAGGTACACCTATATGATTGTTCAAGTTACCCTGTGTGCATAGAATGTGATGTGATTGCGATAATGCTGCCGAAATCAGTTCTTTGGTCGTTGTTTTGCCGTTTGTTCCCGTAATGCCGATAATTTTAGTACCAACTTGACGGCGATGCATGTTGGCTAATTTCTGCAATGTTTGCAAGCAATCGTCTACCAAAATATATCTGTTATCATTTTCTTTGGCAAATCCGGCATCATCAATTACGGCATAAGCACAGCCACAGCTAAGAGCTTTTTCGGCAAAAGAATTTCCATTGAAAGATTCACCTTTTAGTGCGAAGAATAGTGAGTTCTTAGGGCAATTTCTACTGTCGGTAGTTACCGTATTGCATTTTAGAAATATTTGGTAAAGTTCGGGGAGTTCCATTATTTATTTTTTTCTTTTATTTTTATGCGACAAAGATAAATGAATTCAATGAAATATGTAATTAGACACCTTGATTTTTTTTCACACTGATTTGCTTATCTTGATAAATTCATGTATGTTTGTATTCAATTAGCTATTTAAAACGTTAGGAATTTTGGAAAAGAAAAAGTATATCAATATCAAAGGTTGTTTATTTGATTTGTCTACACCTCAGGTAATGGGAATATTGAATGTAACACCGGATTCTTTTTATGTTGGCAGCCGGATGCAAACCGAAGAGTGTATTGCAATGAGGATAAAACAAATTATTGATGAAGGAGCCTCGATCATTGACATTGGCGCCTATTCTTCACATCCTAATGCTGATGATGTAACGCAAGAAGAAGAAATGTATCGCCTTAGCGTAGGCTTGAATATTTTAAATCGTGACTATCCCGATGCTGTGATTTCT
>JALNVG010000116.1 GCA_023227685.1 Bacteroidaceae bacterium | reverse complement strand
TCAATAAAAAAGAATAAATCGGATTAAAAATCGAAGAGCGGAAAACGAGACTCGAACTCGCGACCCCGACCTTGGCAAGGTCGTGCTCTACCAACTGAGCTATTTCCGCAAAAAAATATTGGTGAAGAGGAGGAGACTCGAACTCCCACGAAACAATTTTCACTACCCCCTCAAAGTAGCGCGTCTACCAATTCCGCCACCTCTCCTTATCAATAAGTAAAACCTTGAAGATTCCACTTGTGCCCAGAACAGGACTCGAACCTGCACGCCTTACGGCACACGCACCTGAAACGTGCGCGTCTACCAATTCCGCCACCTGGGCTTGATATTCCAACATTTCAAAAAAAATCAATGAGCGGAAAACGAGACTCGGACTCGCGACCCCGACCTTGGCAAGGTCGTGCTCTACCAACTGAGCTATTTCCGCATTTTTTGTTTGCGATTGCAAAGATAGAGAAATTACCTCAATCTACAAATATTCGGCTATTTTTTTTGCAAAAAAGTCATGAGGACCTAATGTCTGAAAAGACTTAATCCATTCTGTTACGATAATCTTCATAGGTATATTGTCTGAGCAACACCGCTTTTCCTTCTTTACTCCACATCGCTATAGACGGGTGAGATATTCCATTAAACATATTCGTCTTTACTGTTGTATAATGAATCATATCTTCAAATACAACACTTTCACCTACTTTTAATTCATGATCAAAGCTCCAAGAGCCCATGAAATCACCACTCAGGCAAGAGTTTCCTCCTAAACGATAAACATACGGGCCGTCACTTCCTATCGAAGCCCCCCTTACCTCCGGCTGATAAGGCATTTCCAAACAATCGGGCATATGACAGGTAAAGCTCACATTTAAGATGGCTGTCTTTATTCCACAACTCTCCACCACATCCACCACTTCGGCTGCCAACACACCGGTTTGCCATGCAAAGGCAGAGCCGGGCTCAAGAATTATTTGGAGATTAGGATAGCGTTCTTTCAACCCCTTTAGCAAATTGATTGACAGTTCCACATCATAACCTTTACGCGTCATCAGATGCCCACCTCCCAAATTCAGCCACTTGATTTGCGGTAGCCAACGGGAAAATTTATCCTCAATATGATAAATCGTATGCTCCAAAGCCTCAGCAGAAGATTCACAATGATTATGACAGTGAAAGCCTTCAATTCCCTCCGGTAATTCTTCTGGTAACAAATCGGCTGTTACACCAAAACGGCTTCCCGGTGCACAAGGATTATACATCTCTGTTTTTATCTCCGAATATTCAGGATTGATACGAATGCCGCAAGATACGTACTCATCGCTATTTCTCACCACCGGATAAAACTTTCTGTATTGAGAAAATGAATTGAAAGTAAGATGACTGCTGCAACGTAGTATTTCCGAAAAATCTTGTGCCATATATGCAGGAGAATAAGTATGAGCCTTGCTCCCGAATTCCTCATAAGCCAACCGTGCTTCATAAAGTGAACTGGCGGTCGTATGCCGTATATATTCTTTAAAGATAGGGAAAGAACGCCAAAGAGAAAAAGCTTTAAATGCCAAGATGATTTCCACCCCGGCCCTATCGGCTACTTGTTTAATCAAACTCAGATTATTTCTCAACCGTTCTTCTTCCATAATATAACAAGGAGAAGTGAACTTCGTAAAATCAATATCCATCGGACCTATTTATTAACGATAATTTAAGCAAAAGTAGACATTGTTTTGCAAATTATATCTATCTTTACCTAACGAATTTAATCAAAAGAATAAAATATATGGAAACAAAATCAAAGAAAGTTGTAATTCTTCTTGCTCATCCTAATATAGAAGAATCAAAAGCGAACAAGAACTTAATTGAAACAGTAAAGAAAATACCAAACGTCGAAGTCTACAACTTATATAATAAAGAAATAGAATCTTTTGATAATAATAAATGGGCAACTATCATTGATTCAGCCTCATCCGTTATTTTTCAATTTCCTTTTTATTGGGCTGCAGCACCTTCACGCATGAAAGAATGGATAGATCAAACACTCACTCCGTTTTCAGGCACTCCCGTAGTGAATAATAAACCATTAATGGTCGTAACAACTACAGGATCCGATTATGATTCCTATCGTAGCGGTGGCCGCAACAAATTTACTATTGACGAATTACTTCGCCCCTATCAACTCTGCGCCGATCATTCATGCATGATCTGGCAAACGCCACTGGTTGTTTATGGCATAGCCTCCGCCGAAGCGTCTAACAGTATCACCGTAGGCAGTATTGAATACAAAGATAGAATCAAAAAACTCTTAAAAGATTAACAACCGATTTTACTTTATTTATGCCCTTTCCAATGGCATATAACGTTTTCTTATTACAATAAGAAAACGAAAAAACAAACATTGTTATATATAAAATTCAAAAAAAGGAAGCTTTTATTTGGTATATTAAACAAAGTGATTATATTTGCAGTCATAAATTAAAAACAATAAAATGAGAACAATTTTAGTAAATACATGTTGGTGGCGCTTCCTAAACTCTTATAAATCGTAAGGGAGCAGTGCTCATGTGTATATACTAATATAGATATAATAAAAAGAGTCCTGTCACAACTTGCGGCAGGACTCTTTTTTTATAGCCGTTTTTCTACACCAGACATTAATCATATAACAATAAAAGAACAAGCAAAATGAAAAGTTTTTTAGTCGATAACAACGGATATTATGGCGAGTTTGGAGGTGCCTATATACCAGAAATTCTCTACAAATGCGTAGAAGATTTAAAAGACAGCTATCTTAAAGTCATCAATAGTGATGAATTTCAAAAAGAATACAGACTATTGCTTCACGACTACGTAGGACGCCCTTCCCCTCTCTATTACGCCAATCGCATGTCTGAAAAATATAGCTGTAAACTTTATCTTAAACGAGAAGACTTGAATCATACCGGTGCTCACAAAATCAATAATACTGTCGGCCAGATATTGATAGCCCGTCACATGGGAAAAACCCGGATTATAGCAGAAACCGGTGCCGGACAACACGGCGTAGCTACAGCTACAGTCTGTGCATTGATGAATATGGAATGCATTGTCTACATGGGTAAAACTGACGTTGAACGCCAATACATCAATGTGGAAAAAATGAAAATGCTAGGTGCAGAGGTCATTCCGGTCACTTCGGGTAATATGACATTGAAAGATGCGACGAATGAAGCTATCCGCGACTGGTGCTGTCATCCCGAAAACACCTATTATATCATCGGATCAACCGTTGGTCCACATCCCTATCCCGACATGGTAGCCCGCCTACAATCCATCATCAGTGAGGAAATAAAAAAGCAACTGATAGAAAAAGAAGGACGAGATTATCCTGATTACCTGATCGCTTGTGTTGGAGGAGGTAGCAATGCGGCCGGTACGATTTACCATTATATCGACGACGAAAGGGTGCACATCGTATTGGCTGAAGCAGGCGGACTGGGTGTAGAAACGGGACAAACAGCTGCCACCATACAACTTGGCAAGATGGGGATAATTCACGGTTCACGCACCTTTGTTATTCAAAATGAAGACGGGCAAATCGAAGAACCCTATTCCATCTCGGCGGGACTTGATTATCCGGGTATCGGCCCGATGCACGCTAATCTTGCCCAACAACACCGAACCACAGTACTATCCATCAATGATGACGAAGCAATAGCAGCCGGCTACGAATTAACAAAAATGGAAGGTATCATTCCGGCACTTGAATCGGCACATGCCATCGGCACTTTGAAGAAATTAAAATTCCAACCTGATGATGTTGTTGTACTCACCGTATCCGGCAGAGGTGACAAAGACATTGAGACTTATCTTAACTATTACAAAAAATAAAATAATTATAACATAAACGGTTATGAAAGAATTTAATTACACAACCCAAAGCAAAGAAATCCTTGCAGATTTGCACACTCCGGTGAGCATCTATCTAAAAGTACGAGATTTGTACCAACAATCAGTTCTCATGGAGAGTTCCGACTATCATGCCGATGAAAATTCGCTCTCATTCATCGCATTATCCCCTCTGGCCAGCATCGGCATTAATAACGGAATCGTCACAACAACCTATCCGGACAATACACACAAAGAAGAGTCCTTGACCAAAACGTTTACCGTTGAAAAAGCACTGAACAAATTTATCGGAGAATTCAAGGTAACGGGCAATGATAAAAAGGTTTGTGGTCTTTATGGCTACACCACATTCAACGCCGTAAAATATTTTGAAAACATACCCGTTAAAGATAGTCACGACAAACAGAACGATGCACCCGATATTCTTTATATTTTATATAAATACGTAATCGTTTTCAATCACTTCAAAAATGAATTGAAATTAGTTGAAATGTTATCCGATGGAGAACAAAACAATTTGCAACAATTAGAATCAGCTATTCGAGACCGAAATTATGCCTCTTATAATTTTGAGGTAACAGGTCCTATAACAAGTCCGATAACAGACGAACAGCATAAAGCCAACATACGCAAAGGCATCACTCACTGTCTGCGCGGTGACGTATTCCAAATTGTTATTTCACGTAGATTCATTCAGCCTTATCTCGGCGATGATTTCAAAGTCTACCGGGCTTTAAGAAGCATAAACCCATCTCCATATTTATTTTATTTCGATTTTGGCGGATATCGCATTTTCGGTTCTTCACCCGAAACCCATTGCCGTATTGACGGAGAAAATGCTTATATTGATCCGATAGCCGGTACGACACGCCGCACAGGTGATATATTGAAAGACAAAATTTTAGCAGAAACCTTGCTGGCAGACCCCAAAGAGAATGCCGAACATACCATGCTGGTTGATTTGGCCAGAAACGATTTATCGCGTAATTGCCATGACGTACGCGTACTCTTTTATAAAGAGCCGCAATATTACAGTCATGTCATTCATTTGGTTAGCCGCGTCAAAGGCACTTTAAACAAGGAAGCCGACAAAATAAAAACATTTATTGACACCTTCCCTGCCGGTACATTGAGCGGAGCACCCAAGATTCGAGCCATGCAGCTCATCAGTGAAATCGAACCACACAACCGTGGAGCCTTCGGTGGATGCATCGGATTTCTTGGTCTGGATGGAAACTTAAATCAAGCAATCACCATCCGCACCTTTGTCAGCCGTAATAACGAATTATGGTATCAGGCAGGCGGTGGTATTGTTGCCCATAGCGTAGAAGAAAATGAGTTGCAAGAAGTAAATAACAAATTGGCAGCACTCAAGAAAGCCATTGACCTAGCCACCACACTTAAGAATTAAGAAGTTGAACGTTTAACGATATAAAATATGAAAATTCTACTTTTAGATAACTACGACTCATTCACCTACAATTTGCTTCATGTAATGAGAGAAGAAGGATCTACAAACATCGATGTTATAAGAAATGACAAAATAGATCTTGATCGCATTGAAGAATACGACAAAATTGTACTTTCTCCGGGACCCGGTATTCCTGACGAAGCAGGACTAATGTTACAACTCATTAAAAGATATGCGCCCACAAAAAGTATGCTTGGCGTATGCTTAGGACACCAGGCAATCGGCGAAGCATTCGGGGCAAAATTAGAGAACTTGAAACAGGTCTACCACGGCGTACAAACCCCTATCAAAGTATTGAAAGAAGACTTCTTATTCAAAGGCCTGCCACAAGAATTCCAAGGAGGCCGTTATCATTCATGGATAGTCAGTCGCGAAAATTTCCCCGATTGCCTTGAAATCACAGCAGAGAGCAATGAAGGACAAATTATGGCTTTACGCCACAAGACTTATAACATACGTGGCATTCAATTCCATCCCGAATCAATTCTCACCCCACAAGGAAAGACCATTATCAATAATTTTTTAAACGAATAAAAGTTATACAATGAAAGAAATTCTATATAAGCTCTTTGAGCATCGATATTTGGGACGCGATGAAGCCCGCACCATTTTGCAAAACATCGCATTGGGCAAATATACCGAAGCACAAGTGGCTTCATTAATCACTGTTTTTCTGATGAGAAGCATTTCTGTTGAAGAACTGACAGGGTTTCGCGATGCACTGCTTGATATGCGTGTACCTATAGATTTGAGCGAATACAAACCTTTGGATATTGTAGGAACAGGAGGCGATGGCAAAAACACTTTCAACATCTCTACAGCTTCTTGTTTCGTAGTCGCCGGAGCTGGTTATCCGGTAGTCAAGCACGGCAACTATGGTGCCACTTCCGTAAGCGGTGCCAGCAATGTCATTGAGCAACACGGAGTGAAATTCACCAAAGACGCAGACAAACTACGCCGTAGCATTGATGAATGTAACATTGCTTATTTGCATGCCCAGCTCTTCAATAAAGCCATGAAGGCCGTCGGTCCGGTACGCAAAGCCCTGGGAGTACGTACTTTTTTTAATATGTTAGGGCCACTCGTCAATCCGGTTTTACCAACCTACCAATTGTTAGGAGTTTATAATCTGCCATTGCTACGTCTCTACAATTATACTTATCAGAAAGGGCACACGAAATTTGCTATTGTTCATAGCCTTGACGGATATGATGAAATCTCGCTGACAGCTCCCTTTAAAGTAGCTACTTGCAGTACCGAAAAGATTTATCTTCCCGAAGAACTTGGCTTCAAGCGCAATAAGGAAGCTGATCTGTATGGTGGGGATAAGCCCGAAGATGCCGCCAAGATATTCGACAATGTAATGGAAAACAAATCCACGGAGGCACAAAAGAATGTTGTTATTATAAATTCAGCATTCGCCATACAAGTCATTCATCCAGAAAAGCCGATAGAAGAATGCATCGCCATCGCCAAAGAATCCATAGATAGTGGTAAGGCACTGAAAACCTTAAAGAAATTTATTGAACTGAACCAATAAAAAATTATCAGACAACCCAAATGAAAAAAGATATACTAACAGAAATAATAGCCAACAAACGATTTGAAATCGATTTGCAAAAGCAGACCATTTCACTTGATCAGTTGCAAGAAAATCTGGTTGACTCAAAACATCATCGCTCCATGAAACAAGCCTTGGCCTCCTCTTCTACGGGCATCATTTCCGAGTTCAAACGTCGATCGCCTTCCAAAGGATGGATTAAGAAAGATGCCAAACCGGAAAAGATCATACCGGCCTATGTGGAAGCAGGTGCAGCAGCCATCTCTATCCTGACAGATGAGAAGTTCTTTGGCGGAAGTTTAAAAGACATCCGCACAGTTAATCCCTTGATTAACATACCGATATTGCGAAAAGATTTTATTATTGACGAATACCAATTATATCAAGCTGAAATCGTAGGAGCTGATGCCGTTTTACTTATCGCCGCCGTATTATCGAAAGAAACTTGCCGTTTACTGAAAAGAAAGGCCCATGAACTCGGACTCGAAGTTTTGCTTGAGATACATAACGATAGCGAATTATCGTACGTCGAAGATGATATTGATATGATCGGCATCAATAACCGCAATTTAGGAACTTTCACAACAAATGTGGAAAATTCTTTTAATTTGGTAGCACAACTGCCTAAAAACGCGGTTTTAGTTTCAGAAAGCGGCATTTCAAACCCTGATACGGTGAAGCACCTACGTAGTGTAGGCTTTAGAGGTTTCCTTATCGGCGAAACATTCATGAAGACTGAACAACCTGCCGAAACATTGAAAAATTTTCTTAAAGAGTTAG
>JALNVG010000115.1 GCA_023227685.1 Bacteroidaceae bacterium | reverse complement strand
TTCACTTTTTACCACCATACATAATTTGTACAAGTTCTAAACTAAGAGAAAAGAAAAAGAAACATATTTTATAAAAATAATATAGTGGAAAGTCTAACAATCTTAGCTATTTTTATTAATTTTACCGCAGGTTGAAGGGTATTGCTTTTTCAACTTCAAAAAAGAAATAAGAAAAATAATATATAAAATGTATCACAAATGGAATTATCAACCCATTACAAAAGATCAGGAAGAACTAAGCCAAGAATTGGCCCGAGAACTATGGATTAGCCCAATCCTGACGAAGGTCTTAATACAGCGGGGAATCACGGATGTTAAACAAGCCCAACAATTCTTTCATCCGCAATTGAACGATTTGTTAGATCCATTCTTAATGAAAGATATGGATCTAGCTGTTGAACGCTTAAACAGGGCCATGGGGAAAAAAGAAAGAATTTTGATTTACGGAGATTATGATGTAGACGGTACTACAGCTGTAGCATTGGTATATAAGTTTATTCAACAATTTTATTCGAATATAGATTACTATATTCCCGACCGTAACGAAGAAGGTTATGGCATTTCAAAACAAGGAATAGATTATGCCTTTGAAACAAATGTCAAACTTGTCATCATTTTGGATTGTGGCATCAAGGCTATAAATCCGATTGAGTATGCTAAAGAAAAAGGCATTGACTTCATTATTTGCGACCATCATGTGCCTGACGAAAAGATGCCTCCCGCTTATGCAATTCTCAATCCCAAGAGATTAGACAATACATATCCATACACTCACCTTTCAGGATGTGGCGTAGGATTTAAATTCATGCAGGCTTTTGCCATTAATAATAGCATACCTTTTCATCGGCTTATACCACTACTCGACCTATTGGCTGTAAGCATTGCATCGGATATTGTTCCTATTATGGGAGAAAATCGAATTCTGGCATATCAAGGACTAAAACAGTTGAACAGCAATCCTTGTGTCGGACTAAAGACTATTATTGATATCTGCGGACTTTCAAGCAAAGAAATCACCATTGAAGATATCGTTTTTAAAATTGGTCCGCGCATCAACGCTTCCGGTCGTATACAGAATGGCAAAAAAGCTGTGGACTTACTAGTAGAAAAAGATTTCTCCATTGCTACGGAAAAAGCCAAAGAAATCAATCAATATAATGAAACTAGAAAAGATTTAGACAAGACCATAACAGAAGAGGCCAATAAAATTGTGGATAATCTGACAGATTTGGCCGAACGTCGCTCTATTGTTCTTTATAGTGAAGAATGGCATAAAGGGGTTGTAGGCATCGTGGCTTCACGGCTCACCGAAATTTATTATCGGCCGGCTGTTGTACTGACACGCTCGGGAGACTTGGCTACAGGCTCTGCCAGATCGGTATCTGGATTCGATATTTACAACGCTATCTTATATTGCCGAGACCTGCTTGAGAACTTTGGTGGGCACACTTATGCCGCCGGCCTATCAATGAAGATTGAAAATGTAAATACTTTT
Organism: Bacteroidaceae bacterium; assembly: GCA_023227685.1. Classification (GTDB taxonomy): domain Bacteria; phylum Bacteroidota; class Bacteroidia; order Bacteroidales; family Bacteroidaceae; genus JALNVG01. The sequence continues at coordinate 6,202 of JALNVG010000115.1, read as the reverse complement.
CGTGAAAGATTTGAGGAATACGTCTCAAACAACATCTTGCCTGAACAGACAAGCGCAACTCTTCAAATCTGCGCAGTAATTGACTTCAAAGATATCACCCAAAAGTTCTACTCAAATTTAAAAAAATTTAATCCTTTCGGTCCCGAAAATCCTAAACCAATCTTTTGTACGCATAACGTTTATGATTACGGAACCAGTAAAGTCGTAGGCAGAGGACAAGAACATATAAAGATGGAACTGGTAGATAATAAATCGAACAATATTATGAGCGGTATCGCTTTTGGACAAAGTTCACAAGTACGTTATATCAAGACAAAACGCTCATTCGACATTTGTTATTCCATCGAAGAAAACGCCCACAAGCATGGCGAGATTCAACTACAGATTGAAGATATCAGACCTACAGAAGACCTTTGGGAAGCAGGGGATAAAAATCAAGACAAAAATATAGTAACGGAAAAAGACTCTCATACAAAACCGGCTGATTAAGAACACATTTGGTATGACCAACAAATATCAGGATATACTGAAACAGTATTGGGGATACGACTCTTTTCGCGACTTGCAGGAAGAGATTATCCAAAGTATCGGTAAGGGCAATGATACTCTCGGATTAATGCCTACCGGTGGGGGCAAATCTATTACTTTTCAAGTACCTACTCTTGCGCAAGAAGGTATTTGTATCGTAATCACTCCACTCATCGCATTGATGAAAGATCAGGTGAAAAATTTGCGAAAAAGAGAAATTAAAGCCGTCGCTATTTACTCAGGTATGTCGAGAACAGACATTGTTACAGCACTTGAAAATTGTATCTTCGGCAATTATAAATTTCTCTATATTTCACCCGAACGATTGAATACGGATATTTTCAAGATTAAGTTGAAGGCAATGAACGTTTGCATAATTACGGTAGACGAAAGCCATTGCATCTCGCAATGGGGATACGATTTCCGACCCGCTTATCTGAAAATAGCTGAAATTCGTGATCTGCTTCCCGGTGTTCCCGTACTCGCCTTAACAGCAACAGCTACACCGGATGTCGTAAAAGATATCCAAAACAAATTGAAGTTTCGTAAGGATAATGTTTTCCGAATGAGCTTCGAACGAAAGAATCTGGCATATATCGTCAGAAACACAGACGACAAAAATGGCGAACTGCTCCATATACTTCAACAATTGCCAGGAAGTGCAATCGTTTACGTACGTAACAGACGAAAGACAAAAGATATTGCTGAACTTTTATTAAAAAACGGCATAACCGCCGAATACTATCATGCAGGACTGAACAACGATACCAAAGATATAAAACAAAAGCGATGGCAGAACGATGAAAGCCGTGTTATTGTTGCTACAAACGCCTTTGGCATGGGCATTGACAAGCCTGACGTACGCATAGTACTACACCTTGATCTGCCGGATTCCATTGAGGCTTATTTTCAAGAAGCAGGACGGGCGGGACGTGACGGAAAGAAAGCTTACGCCGTCATTTTATATGCTGTTTCAGATAAAACAATATTAAATAAACGAATTCCGGATACTTTTCCTCAAAAAGACTATATAAAAAATGTATATGAAGATTTGCAATATTATTATCAAATGGCCATGGATGATGGAAACGGTTGCATACGCGAATTCAATCTGGAGGAATTTTGCCGAAGATTCAAATACTTTCCTGTACCGGTCAATAGCGCATTAAAGATCCTCACTCAGGCAGGGTACATTGAATATACCGAAGAACAAGATAACTCTTCTCGATTACTTTTCCTCACGAGCAGAGATGAATTATATCGATTGCAGGCATTAGGTGAAGAAGCGGATTTACTGATTAAGACAATTCTCAGATCATATACCGGCGTATTTACCGACTTTACTTTCATCAACGAATCATCTCTGGCTTTGCGCACTTCACTTACTCCAAAACAAGTCTACCAAACGCTCAAAATGCTTTCTGACCGCCGGATTATCAATTATATTCCTAAAAAACGAACTTCATACATTATATACACAAGGCAAAGAGTTGAAAAAGACCGTATCTTTATTTCTCCCGAAATCTATGAAGAAAAAAAGAAACGATACGAAACACGGATCAAGGCTATAGAGGAATATGTGACTAACAGCACTTCATGCCGAAGCCGAATGTTGTTACGCTATTTCGGTGAAGCTAACGACCATGAATGCGAACAATGCGATAATTGTCTACGAAAAAAGAGAAAGAAGGCTTTGACACAAAAGGATTACGATCGAATTAAGCAACAAATCATCACCTTAGTCACCCCGCATCCACTCACCCCAGACTGTATTGTGAAGCAACTCAAAATTACTCAAGAAGATACGATTCAAGTACTTAAGCACCTGCTGGAAGAAAAAAAAATAAAAATGACCGACGGTTTGATTGAAATACCCAAATAACTTATTATTTTTGCAAATAAATATAACTCTATACAATGATACCGAATTTTTTCAAATCAATCTTCGTAGGAGAATCCGAAAATGAAGAAGATAAAAAACAAAAAAAAGAGCAAAAGGACTTTGAAATATTCAAGTTTGATGGCTTACGAGCACAAAAAATGGAAAAGTATGATTATGCTGAGAAGTGCTTCTTGAAAGCTTTAGACATCAAAGAAGAATTCGAGACCATGAATTATCTTAGTCAACTATATCTACAAACAGATAAACTAGACAAAGCCCGTGAACTTCTCATCCATATGACAAAAAAGGATCCTCAATTCATCAATACTTTTTTCACACTCGCCAATATCTATTTTATAGAAGAAAATTATAAAGAAATGGAGAGCACTATACAAAAGACTATTGCCATTGATAAAAATAATGCTCTGGCTTACTATCTGTTGGCAAAAGCAAATAAGGGACAAGGAGACAATATCATGGCCATTGCTCATCTGACCGAGGCGATCAAACAGAAAGATAATTATACAGAAGCTTTACTTATGCGTACTGAGCTATTATTACAAATGAAACAATATAAAGAAGCAGCCGAAGATATTGACACGATTCTTAAAAAAGATGCCGAAGATGAATCTGCACTCATTCTCAGGGGAAAATTAAAAGAGTCAACAGGACAAGAAAAAGAAGCTGAAACTGATTACCGCCTTGTAATTGATGCCGACCCATTTAATGAGCAGGCTTATCTGAGCTTAGGAAAACTATTCATCACTCAAAAAAAACTTGATGAAGCTATCAAGCTTTTTAATGAAGCAATAGAGCTGAATCCCAATTCATCTGTCTCTTATCAGGAACGCGGACGTGTCAAGTTATTAAACGGCGACAAAGATGGCTCCGTAGAGGATATGAAAAAGGCTCTTGAAAATAGCCCCAAAATAGGAAATAAAATAAATGGTTCCTATAATTATCTTACTAATAATCAGCAAAATATCTTCGGAATTTATTAATTTCTAAAAAAAATATCATTTTTTGCTTTGTTTTCGTATAAATGTGTTAGATTTGCAACAAAATTATAGCAAATTAAATTATGATCATGTCGTTTACATATACATACCGCTTCTTTTATTACTTTTACTTTAGCTGGAAAGTAGAGCAGGAGTTTGTATGTATCAAGTGACAGTGGTGCTTAAGAACAATAAAAAGAACTAATTGAAATATATTAATCCTGCTTCTATTATATATAGAAGCAGGATTTTTTCATTTAATACATATACAATCAATGAAGAAAATAGCCATTCAAGGAATAATCGGATCGTACCACGATATAGCAGCTCACAAATATTTCAAAGAAGAAAACATTGAAATTATATGCTGTAATACTTTTGACGACATCTTTTCGACCATTCGCAATGATAGTCAGGTTATCGGATTACTAGCCATTGAAAACACAATAGCAGGTAGCCTTTTGCAAAACAACGAACTCCTGCGACAAGACGATACACAAATCATCGGCGAATACAAATTACGCATTTCTCATAGCTTTGCCTGCCTGCCTGAAGAAAACTGGGGGGATTTGACAGAAGTAAACTCACATCCCATAGCACTAATGCAATGCCGTGAATTTTTGAACAACCATCCTCATTTGAAAGTAGTAGAAACAGAAGATACAGCACTCAGCGCAAAAGAGATTAAAGAACTAAACCTAAAAGGACACGCAGCTATTTGCTCAAAGGCCGCTGCTGATTTATACGGGATGAAAGTATTGGAAGAAGGGATAGAAACCAACGTACATAACTTCACCCGTTTTTTGGTTATTGCTGATGCTAATCAAATCAACAAACAAAAAGAACACAACAATAAAATTGTTAATAAGGCGAGCATCGTCTTTACACTACCACATGAGGAAGGTAGTTTATCGCAAGTTCTTTCCATCTTGTCTTTCTATAATATCAATCTTACAAAAATTCAATCTCTCCCAATTATCGGAAAAGAATGGGAATATCGATTTTATGTAGATATCATTTTTAATAATTATCTTAGATATAATCAAGCTATTGCTGCAATTAATCCTTTAACCAAGGAACTTAAAATACTAGGTGAATATGAAGAAGGAAAATCAAATTTATAAAATTAGGCCTGCCGATAGACTCGCCACAGTAAGTGAATATTATTTTTCACAAAAACTGAAAGAAATAGCACAAATGAATTCCGAAGGCAAAGAAATAATCAGTCTGGGCATTGGAAGTCCAGATATGCCACCTTCAAACAAGACAATCGAAACGCTTTGCACTTCGGCGCACGATCCGAACGGGCACGGGTATCAGCCTTGTATAGGCATTCCAGAACTAAGAAATGGCTTTGCCAATTGGTATAAGAAATGGTATAATGTTGACTTGGACCCCGCTTCGGAAATACAACCACTTATCGGATCGAAAGAAGGAATTCTACATGTCACATTGGCTTTCGTCAACCCCGGAGATCAAGTACTTGTACCTAATCCCGGCTATCCGACTTATACTTCCTTAAGCAAAATATTAGGCGCAGAGGTCGTTAACTACAATTTGAATGAGAAACAAAGCTGGATGCCTAATTTCGATGAATTGGAAAAGATGGATATGAGTAAGGTTAAACTAATGTGGACCAATTATCCCAATATGCCTACTGGCGCGAATGCTACTCCAGAACTTTATGAACATCTTGTAGACTTTGCCCGCAGAAAGAATATTATTATTGTCAATGATAATCCATACAGCTTTATCCTAAACAACAAACCAATAAGCATCTTAAGCGTACCAGATGCGAAAAAATATTGTATTGAGTTTAACTCAATGAGCAAAAGTCATAACATGCCAGGATGGCGAATCGGTATGTTAGCCTCTAACGCCCAATTTGTAAAATGGATACTTAAAGTAAAAAGCAACATTGATAGTGGTATGTTCCGGGCTTTACAACTTGCTGCAGCAAAATCTCTTGAAGCTGACAAAGACTGGTATGAAAATAATAATAAGAATTATGCCAATCGCAGATACATTGCCGGAGATATTATGAAGGCAATGGGATGCACTTATGATGAAAATCAAGTAGGTATGTTTCTTTGGGGAAAAATACCTGACACTTATCATAACGTAGAAGACTTAACCGAAAAGATTCTACACAAAGCAAGAGTCTTCATCACTCCTGGATTTATTTTTGGAAGTAATGGCAACCGTTATGTCCGCATCTCGCTATGTTGCAAGGACGACAAACTAGCCGAAGCTTTGAAACGTATTAATTTAGTCATGAATAACAATTAAAGATATTATCTTATGGAACTGGATTTAAAGCCTATTGAATTACCGGGCGTCGAAAAAACAAGACCTATAATCATTGCCGGACCATGCAGTGCAGAAACGGAAGAACAAGTTTTGACAACAGCTAAGCAGTTGTCTAGTAAGGGAATTAAAATATTCCGTGCAGGTATCTGGAAACCACGCACTAAACCAGGAGGATTTGAAGGAATCGGCGTTAAGGGACTTGAATGGTTGAAAGAAGTAAAAGAAGAAACAGGCATGTATACAGCTGTCGAAGTAGCTACACCAAAACATGTCTATGAAGCCATGAAAGCCGGCATAGACATCATGTGGATTGGCGCACGCACATCGGCAAACCCTTTTGCCGTTCAAGATATAGCAGATGCCTTAAATGGTATGGATATCCCCGTACTGATAAAGAATCCGGTCAATCCCGATCTTGAATTATGGATCGGTGCTCTTGAGCGTATCAATAATGCAGGTATCAAACGACTTGGTGCTATTCATC
>JALNVG010000114.1 GCA_023227685.1 Bacteroidaceae bacterium | reverse complement strand
CTTTCATGCCAAGAATATCGAAGAAGAAAAGGTGAAATGTTAGTTTGAGTTCATCTAAATCCTCCTTGGAAATCGTTGACCTGCCGTCGTGTATGCTGTTGATACTTTTTGCAGCGTCAAACAGGTGAGAAATAACGATAGGAGTATTCATATCATCATTCATAGCCTTGTAGCATTGTTTGCGTAAATCTTTTATCTCAGCAACATCTTTTGAAGTTTCCGGTGATGAAGAAAGTTTGTCCAACTCATTTTCAGCTTCTATCATCCGCTGCAACCCTTTTTCCGATGCTTGCAGAGCCTCGTTGCTGAAATCAACCGTACTTCTGTAGTGTGCTTGTAGAATAAAGAAACGAATTGTCATCGCGCTATAGGGCTGTGTCAATGTCTTATGTGTGCCATTGAAAAATTCTTCAAGAGTGATGAAGTTTCCAAGTGACTTGCCCATCTTTGTACCATTGATGGTAATCATATTATTATGTACCCAATAATGTACCATATCATCTCCTTGAGAAGCTACGGCTTGAGCTATTTCACATTCGTGATGCGGGAAGATCAAGTCCATGCCACCTCCATGAATATCAAAATGATTGCCTAAGTATTTACGTCCCATTGCCGTACATTCAGCATGCCATCCCGGAAATCCGTCGCTCCAAGGTGAAGGCCAGCGCATGATATGTTCCGGTTGGGCTTTCTTCCATAAGGCAAAATCTACGGGATTGTGTTTCTCTTCTTGCCCGTCGAGTGCGCGGGTAGTATTGAGCATATCTTCGAGATTACGGCCTGACAGTTTGCCGTAATGGTATTTCTTGTCGTATTTTTCTACATCAAAATAAACAGATCCATTGCTTTCATAGGCATATCCTTCGTCAAGTATTTTTTTGACCAGTTCAATCTGTTCGATAATGTGACCTGATGCATGCGGTTCGATGCTTGGCGGGAGTACATTCAGGGCATCCATGGCTTTGTGGTAGCGTAAGGTGTAGTATTGTACAATTTCCATTGGCTCCAATTGTTCCAATCGGGCTTTCTTTTCTATTTTATCTTCGCCTTCATCGGCATCATGCTCAAGATGTCCAACGTCTGTAATATTACGGACATAACGTACTTTATATCCTAAATGAGTGAGATATCTGAACAAGATATCAAAAGTAATAGCGGGACGGGCATGACCAAGATGTGCGTCTCCATAAACAGTCGGACCGCAGACGTACATGCCCACGTGTGGAGAATGTAAGGGGACGAATAACTCTTTTTTACGGTGTAATGTGTTGTAAATGGTCAGTTGATCTTCCATGATGTTGCTATTTATATATCTAATTACTATTGCAAATTTAATGCAAAAAAAAATTCTATCCTATAAAAAGTTATTGAAATTCTTTATTTGTTCCATTTAATGTTTACAGAATAAGCTTTTCTAGTGCTGAGGCAACTCCGTCATCATCGTTGGAAGCGGTAATCATATTTGCTACCTCTTTAACGGGTGCTTGTGCGTTTTGCATGGCTATACCCATTCCGGCGTATTTAATCATGGTTTGATCGTTAAAGCCGTCTCCGAAGGCTATGATTTCTTTTCTGTCAATATGCAATTTTTTTGCCAGTTTGGCAAGCGCCTTCCCTTTATCTATGCCAAGTGGGACAAGTTCGATGAAGTACGGTTCGGTGCGTAGGGCTGTTATGCGCCCCTCGAAGAATTTTTGCAGTTGTTTTTCTGCTTGTTCCGCCTTATCCTGATCTTCGGCTATTACACATTTATTGAGAGGGAGTTCTATATCATTAAGAAAGTTATCGGAAGGTTTAATCGTCATCATGTTGCGTAAAGCTGATATTTGAATATGCCGGTTCTCGGGGTTCTCGGTTATGATATGTTTTCCGCAGAAGGTGAATAGACATTCTCCATTTTTTTTTGCATAGTTGTAAATAAGAGGAATCGTTTCATTGGGCAAAGTCAGATTAAGATAGGTCTCTTGCGTCTGACAGTTGATAATGACTCCACCATTGCAGGCGATAATAATGCCTTCGTATTCATTCATCCTCAGCTCTTGGGCTATGTGTATGGTGCCAAGTAGCGGTCGACCGGACACAATGCATAGTCGTATACCTGATTGTTGGGCTTTGACTAGTATGTTGATGTTTCGAGGTGTGACCTTTTTTTCTGTATTTGTCAATGTTCCGTCTAAGTCGACTGCAATGAGTTTATAATTCATATATTCAAATTAATGTAATAATTCAATCCATTCGTTGTTTGTCAATTCCGGCAATGAATCGCTGTTTGTGATGAGATTGTTGGCCAATGTCCTTTTTTCTTCTTGCAACTTAATCATCTTTTCTTCGATACTGTCTTGTGTGATAAAGCGATAAGCAATGACTCGTTTACTCTGTCCGATGCGGTGGGCACGTGCAATGGCCTGTGCTTCTGTAGCCGGATTCCACCAAGGATCGATGATAAAAACATAATCTGCCTGTGTCAGGTTTAGTCCCACGCCGCCGGCCTTGAGCGAAATAAGAAAGGCCTGTACATCGATTTGGTTGTTGAAGTAGGTGATTGCTTCTGACCGATTAGTCGTCTGGCCGGTGAGTGTAGCATATTTCCAGTTATTTTTATCAAAAGCTTCAGCAATTAAATTCAGATGTTTGACGAATGAAGAAAAGATTAAGACCTTGTGTCCCTCACTTCTCAGAGTATCGAATGTCTCGATAATTTGTTCCATCTTGCCGGATATATCGATGGAATCGGGGAAAACAAGCCGGGGATGGCAAGATAATTCGCGCAGGCGCAGAATGCCGTTAAGAACATTAATGCTTTGTTTGTGCGGTGTGTCGGGTGAATATGTTTGTTGAAGGAGCAGGTTCCTCAGACTGTTTTTTTCTTGTTGATAAAGTTCTTCTTGAGCCTCTGCCATTTCACAATAAATGATCTCTTCGGTAAGAGGAGGCAGCTCGGGCGCAACGTCCAGCTTATTACGACGTAGGATGAATGGGGCGAGAAGTTGTCTTAATTGTTCTTCTTTATGGTGTTTCTTTTGGACTATAGGTGTGATATACTCTTTTTGGAATGTACTCTCATCGCCAAGGAGGTCGGGCTGTAAAAAATTAAATTGTGACCAGAGATCATTGAGTGAGTTTTCGATAGGTGTACCTGTCAGTGCGAGTCGATGTTTTGCTCGGAGTTGAATGGCTGAGCGAAAAGTAAGCGAGCTGTTGTTCTTGATATATTGGCTTTCATCAAGAATGATATATTCAAATTCATAGAGGGAAAGAATGTCTATATTGTTGCGCATCATTCCATACGAAGTAAGTATTAAATTGTATTTCTCGAATATCTGTTCGGGTTGTTCTTTTGTAATAACACTCGTGCTGTTATATTCAAAGATGGTGAGTGTAGTAAATCGCATTGTTTCCTGCAACCAGTTATGTAACAAAGATTTAGGCACAACAATAAGAGAACTTTGTTTCTTTTCTATGTCTTTTGTCTTTTGATAAATGCGTTGGAGCATCGTTAGTGTTTGTAACGTTTTCCCAAGTCCCATATCATCGGCCAGGCAGGAACCTAAATTACGTTTGTACAGGTTCATTAGCCATGAGTAACCTTTTTGTTGATATGGGCGCAATATCGCTTTGATTTCAGTAGGTGTGGGCAATAGTTCTATTTTGGAAATAGAACTCGGTATCATTTCTTTGTATTCTTCTTGGTTTTTATTTATAAATGATTCCAAAACACCTACATATGAGTTCTTTAAACGGATTCCCTTTTCAGTATTATCACTTATTTCCATCAAATCAGTGTATTTACTGAACCATTCTGTCGGAAGTATAAAAACATCACCGTTGGGCAATATATATTCTTTTTTACCCCCAAGAATATATTTTCGAAACTTTGAAAAAGGAATGTTGAATTTTCCGATGATTACGGTAATATTTAAGTCGAACCAGTCCGGTTTTTCTTTAATATCCTGTTCGATATGAAAGTTGTCCAAGCAATAAGCTGCTTTTCCTGTAGAATTAATCACTTGGAATTTATTTTGCAGCATTTCGCGATATTGTGTTATCCAAGTGAAGCTATCTTTAATTTCCGAATCCTTAGAGATTTTAAAAAAAGAGTTGTCTACTCTTTGCAATCCCAGGTTTAGTAGTAATTGTATTGAGCTGTTTTCTATATCTATATCTCTATCGAAATAGTGAATAGAGGAATCTCCGATTTTCTCTTTTTGCAGCAAAAGGAATCGATTCTTGGTTATGCTAAAATCTGCCGGAGGGAAGGTCTGGCTTTTATACCTGAAGACTATTTTCAGAAGCTCATAATTATAGATGGTTTTTTCGATAATAATTAAAGGTTCACAAGTTCTTTTTTCTCTAATCATATTGATTCCCTCGGTAGTGATATCATGGTGTCGGGAGATGGGTATTAAAATATTATCAATGTATTTTTCGGACAGTGAAGCATTTACCGAAATCCGTCTTTTCTTTGTGAAAGGTAATAAATAAGAGTAACGAAGGTAGGGGAAAGAAAATAATTCCATGCCCAACAATATATTGATAGGATATGAGGTAAGCATGATAATCGGTTTGAGATCCCTAATTTCGAGTGGTTGTTTATTGTAATGACAAGTTAACTCATAGCTGAATATTTTATCGTCTTTATGGAAAAAGAAACTGGTATCCACAGGTTGATTATTGATATGATAGATATTATGCGGATATAATATTTTCTTCCCCATTTCCTTTTGATACAAAGGCAGTTCGCCATTACGAATAAGGGTGATCATCTCTAAAAGATTTTTTTCAATATTCGGTCTGACTATTTTTTGAAGTTTTTTAGGGTCTTCGGACAGTTTGCGAAAGAATGTGGCAACTGTTTTTTCTTTTGAAAAGACAGTCATGAGATGCCTGTCCGTATAATTGGATGCAATTTTGATTGCTTTTCTTTCGGCTGGGTTCATGCGTAAAAGAGTTTCCGGAGATGCATAGAACGCCTGTTCCGAAAGAATTAGCGAATTGTCATTTTGTTTGTTGGCCAGGTATGGAATAAGTAAACTTCCCAATATGGGATGCTCTGTATATACAATGATTATTTGACGACTTGTTGCAACTTCTACCATTTCTTTTTTTTGTCTGAAAGGCAAAGTTACATGATAATTCCCAGATATACAAGTTCGTAAAATAAAAAGAAAGGTCGCGATTAATTTTTGCCGTTCATGTTTAGGATCTCCTCAATGTAGACACGTGAATTATTTAAGCGCGGAACTTTGTGTTGGCCACCCAATTTGCCCTTTTTTGCAAGCCAATCGTGGAATAATCCTTTACGGGCAACGATTATTTCCAATTGTTGTAAAGCGATGTCTTTCCAGCGTTTAGCCTCATAGTCAGAATTCACTTCTTTGAGAGCCGAGTCGAGTATGGAGGCAAAATTCTCGATAGAATCGGGCATTTTAGTAAATTCTATCAGCCATTGATGACGGCATTTAGCGTGTTTGTCCATATAAACCGGTGCGGCGGTATATTCGCATATCTGGGCTCCTGTTTGAGAACAGGCTTTAGCCAATCCCTTTTCTGCGTTATCAACGATAAGTTCTTCGCCAAATGCGTTGATAAAATGTTTTGTCCTTCCTGTGATGATGAATTTATAAGGATCTTTTTGGGTAAATTCTATCGTATCTCCAATCATATATCGCCATAAGCCGCTTGATGTGGATATTACCATCGCATAATTTTTTTTCAATTCTATTTCGCTTAGGCAGTAACAACGAGGATTATCCTTTTCGAGTTCGTCGAGTGGTATGAATTCATAGAAGATGCCATAGTCAATCATCAGTAACATTGCGGGATCGGATAAATCACATTGTGTGCCGAAATATCCTTCCGATGCATTGTATGTTTCCATATAATGCATCTTTTCTGATTTGATGATTTCCTTATATTGGTCACGATAGGGAGTAAAGGCTACGCCGCCATGAAAAAAGATTTCAAGGTTGGGCCATACTTCTTCAAGTGTTTGTTTTCCGGTCTTTTCGAGAATCCGTTTAATGACGACTAGCATCCATGAGGGCACACCCGATAAATTAGTCACGTTCTTATGCATGCAACTATTGGCTACAGCTTCTATTTTTGTTTCCCATTCGTCCATCAAAGCAATTTCTTTGCTTGGTATGCGAACAAAATTCACAAGCGGATTGATATTCTCTATGAGGATAGCCGAAAGATCGCCTACCAAGCTGTGATTTGAGTTTAGGTTGGGGCAGTGGCTGCCGCCTAAAATCAAGCCTTTGCCGGAGAAGAGTCTGCTTTGGGGGTTTGAACGCAGATAGAAAGCTACTGCATCAGCACCTCCCTGATAATGAGTATCGTGCAAAGCTTCTTTGCTGACAGGTATAAATTTGCTTTTATCATTGGTTGTGCCGGATGATTTGGCAAACCAACGGATTTCGGATGGCCATAATAAGTTCTGTTCTCCTTTGCGCAGACGTTCTACATACGTCTTGATCTCCTCATAAGTTTGTAATGGAACTTTGTTTTTAAAATCATCGTAGTTATGAATAGATTGATAATCATATTTTTTGCCCCATTCGGTATCTTTGGCCATGTTGATTAAATTCATCATGACCTTATCCTGAATCTCTTCCGCCTGATTTGCGTAAGAGTCTATTTCATTTAAACGGGGATGAAAGGATTTACTTATTATATTAGTGATACTCATTTTCTTTTTTTTGCCACCTTAACTTTTGTAATGCAAAAATAAATATAATAATCTTTTTTTTCTATCTTTACGATAAAAATAATGAAGAAAAGAGAATATTAAATCAACAAATAGACAATTCAATTAAAAATATGGCAATTAGATTAGGTATTTTGACAGCGGGAGGTGATTGTCCTGGTATTAATGCTACGATTCGCGGGGTAGCAAAAACAGCGATCAATCAATTTGGTATGGAAGTCGTTGGCATTCGGAGCGGTTTTCAAGGGCTGCTAACTAAAGATGTTGAGGTGCTTACTGATAAATCTTTAACGGGATTGTTGAATTTAGGAGGAACAGTGCTGGGTACATCACGCGAAAAACCTTTTAAAAAGGATTTGGAAAATCCTGATATTGACAAGCCTGCGCTGATTATTCAGAACATGAAAGATTTGGGACTAAATTGTCTGGTTTGTATCGGTGGTAACGGTACTTTGAAAACAGCGGCAAAATTTTCTTTGATGGGCGTGAATGTTATTTCTCTTCCCAAAACAATAGATAATGATATTTGGGGAACTGATGCCTGTTTCGGCTTTGATACTGCTGTTAGTATTGCCACTGAGGCGATTGATCGTTTGCATTCTACCGCGAGTTCTCACAATCGTGTGATGGTTATCGAGGTGATGGGACATAAGGCCGGTTGGATAGCCCTTCATTCCGGTATGGCGGGTGGAGGAGATGTTATCCTGATTCCTGAGCTGCCGTTTAATGTGGAAAACATTTCAAAGACGATCTTGGATCGTACAAAGAGGGGGAAATCTTATTCTATAGTTGTTGTTGCCGAAGGTATTCCGACAGACGGGACTTTGAAAGCCGGCGAATATATTGCAAAGTTGATACAAGAAAAAACCGGCTTGGAGACACGTGAGACAGTGCTTGGCTATATCCAACGTGGTGGATCGCCGACATCTTTTGATCGGAACCTTGCTACGCGTATGGGCGGATATGCCACTGAATTAATAGCCGATGGTCAGTTTGGCCGCATAGTAGTGTTGGATGGTAGT
>JALNVG010000113.1 GCA_023227685.1 Bacteroidaceae bacterium | reverse complement strand
ATATGTTTAAAATTTGTTTGAGTTTGATATTTTCTGAACTTTTTCCAACCTTAAAAACATATTCTCCAGATTCAAGTAACCACTTGTGCTGATCGATATCATAATATCGCAAATCATTTAAATTCACACTTAAACTCACAGCGGTCTTTTCCTTGCCTTCTATATATACTTTTTTATATGCGCGCAGTTCCTGGAGCGGTTTATAAACATCGGATTTAGGCCCGCTAACATATAACTGGCAAATTTCCTTTCCGCCAATTTTCGACCTATTCTCAATCTCGAATGACACGGTAATCTTTTCGCTGTCCGAAGCAATCGTAAGATTCGTATACCAAAAGTTCGAATATGAAAGACCGTATCCAAAAGGGTATCTAACTGGCACATTAAAAGTGTTGTAATAACGATATCCTACGAATACAGATTCCTTATAAAATTGAATCGGTCCCGCTGCATAGGATTTGTTGTTTATCACGTCCGAATAATTGATAGGCCAAGTTTGAGCGAGTTTACCGCAAGGATTGCTTTCACCAAAAAGCAGCTTCGCGCAAGCTTCTCCCCCTGCTTGACCAGGGAGCATCATGTTTAGTATTGCACTCATGTCATTCTCAAAAGGCAATTCAACAGGACTTCCACCAAACATAACAAATACTATTTTTTTCTTCAATGGTATCAATCTTTGCATGAGTTGTATTTGATTATCAGCAAGTTTCATATTTGTCCTATCAAATCCCTCGGATTCAACATAGTCGGATTGTCCACCAAAATATATTATGAGGTCAGCTTCTTTCGCTTTTTTAATCGCTCTATCTTCACAGTTTCTATTTTGGTTAATTTCGCTCACCTTATAGCCGCGCACAAAGTCATATTTTATGCCCCTAGTATTGAATGCGTCTTCAGGAGTTGTAAGTTTGTGTGGATTTATCAGCGACGAACCTGAGCCTTGATATCGCATCGTTTTAAAAAAGTCGCCAATCACTAGATATTTCTTATGTATATCTAGCGGTAGTATGTCATTTTCATTTTTCAGCAAAACCGCACTATCTAAAGCTATATCCATTGAGAGTTTGTCGTGCTTATCGAAGTCGCATTCATCTATCTTACTTGCGTTTTCTTTGGCTACAAGGTTCAGTACGTTTAAAACTGCTTTATCAACTTTATCGATAGATAAAGTCCCATTCTCAATCGCATCAATTATCACTTGAACATTGTGATATACGCTTCCAGGCATTTCCAAGTCTAAGCCAGCGTCAACTCCCTTATCTCTATCTTTTACCGCTCCCCAATCAGACATAACGAGCCCTTCAAAACCCCATTCATCTCTGAGCACATCGGTAAGAAGCCATTTGTTTTCGGAACAAAAATCTCCATTCAACTTGTTGTAAGCACACATTAGCGTGGTGGGCTTAGCATACGAAACAACACTTTCAAAAGCTTTCAAATAGATTTCCCTAAGCGCACGTTCATCTACAACCGATTCTCCATCCATCCGAAAATTCTCGTTGCTGTTGCACGCAAAGTGTTTCACTGATGTGCCAATGCCTTGAGACTGAACTCCTTTGACCAATTCTATTCCCATGTCTCCCGCTAGTTTAGGGTCCTCAGAAAAATATTCGAAATTACGGCCACAAAGCGGATTTCTTTGGATGTTTATAGCCGGTCCTAAAAGTAGATCTATGTCGTAATACCTGCATTCTTCTCCGAGAGCTTTTCCCATTTCATATAAATTTTTCGGATTAAAACTGCAAGCACTTGTTGCTGCCGGAGGAAAACAGGTGGTAGGTAAACTATCAGACAAACCCGAAAGACTGTCGCCAGTCTCTGTCATCTTTCTCACACCGTGAGGGCCATCAGAAAAACTAATAGCAGGAATTCCAAGGCGTTCAACTGCAAATGTGTGCATCGGAGCAATTCCACATAAAAGGTGTGCTTTTTCTTCTATGGTAAGTTTTTTAATAAGTATCTCGGGTTTTTCCATGGTTATTCCTCCGCGGATCACATTGTATATATAAGTATTATAGCAACTAAAATTAATTTAAATAAACTATTATAAAAACGCAGAGTTGAAAAAGTCATTTCTAGGATTGATTAAAATCTCTTGAGTTTGGAATTCCGGCATATATTTCTCAATATATTTGAGTGAATTATTTCTCTGTATTATTAAAGACGCGGATTATTTTAGATGTATCAAGGCGTTCTTCGCCCAGATTATTTGTCGTTAAAAATAGATTCTATAAACTGAACACAAATAAAGCGCATACATTTTTAGCGAAAGTTATTTTTCGTGTTATTGCACTATTTTTGTGATATGCTCTACCAGTAAAAAAATAATCATCTTACGTGTTTGTAATTTCAAGCATCAACGAGATTACTTGAAAAGGAAAAGAAAAACAAACATGACATTTAGACAATTAGAAATCATTGATCCTATACTCCAGGCCCTGGATCAAGCTGGCTACAAAAAACCTACAGAAATACAAGAGAAGGTTATCCCCATCTTATTGAGCGGAAGAGATATACTTGCCAGTTCACAAACTGGAACGGGCAAAACTGCCGCCTATACAATTCCGTTAATTCAAAGATTAGCTACTTCTGAGCCCGAAATCAGTTCTAAGCGAAGAGTTCTCAGAGGTTTAATACTCTCGCCTACTCGCGAATTAGCAGCCCAAATTGGTGATAACTTAACCAACTACTCTAAGGGATTAAAACTGAAGAGAACCATTATATTCGGAGGAGTTCCTCAATCGAGACAAACAAACTCAATGAAAAATGGTGTTGATATAATAGTCGCTACTCCCGGCCGTTTATTGGATTTGTGCAACCAAGGACTCGTGGATTTATCTCAAATTGAAGTCCTCATATTAGATGAAGCGGATCAAATGCTAGACATGGGATTCTTGCCTGATATGAAAAAGATAATAAGAAAATGTTCTTCAAGACAGCAAACTATGATGTTTTCTGCCACAATACCTCCAAAAATCATAACGCTGTCTAACGAAATATGTAGAAACCCTCAACGTATTGCTGTAACTCCAGTAAATGAACCTATTGATAAAATAGATCAAAGCGTATATAAAATCGAAGGCGGAGATAAGAAAAAATTGCTTCTTCACCTTATAGCAAACCCTCATTATGAATCAGTATTGGTATTCTTGCGTACAAAGTACGCAGCGGATAGAATCGGAACATTGCTGGACAAAAAAGGAATCACTAACGAAGTTATTCATGGAAATAAATCTCAAAACGCTCGTACAAGAGCATTAGACAGATTTAAAAATGGTAGATCTAGAATTTTACTCGCAACAGATATTGTCGCAAGGGGAATTGATGTTAAAAACTTATCTTTAGTTATAAACTACGACCTTCCTAGACAAACAGAAGTATATCTGCATAGAATGGGAAGAACCGGTCGTGCTGGATTTGATGGAAAAGCAATAAGTTTCTGTTCGCGCGAAGAACGTGTGTTGCTTAGAGATATCCAACGTTACATAGGAATGACAATCCCTGAAAAATCCATATCTAAAGTTGACTTTGCTGATATAGAAATAGAACCTCATCGCAATATTCAACCCGGACACAGGGAAATTGTTGACCACAACACCAAGCAGGCTCGCGGAGTATACAGAAATAAGAGCGTCCGCTTTTCAAGCAAAGAATTTGAAGTTGAAAGTGATGACACATTCCGTTCTCGCAAAAGAAAAAATTCTCGCTCTAGTGGACGTACCGATTCTCGTAAAAGATACGATAGTCGCGATAATCGCTCCCACAGTTCCAAACATAAGAGTTATAGAGACTTTGGTGGCAGTAAACCCGCAAGTAAATCTCGAACAACTAAAAATAGATCCTTCAATGGCGGTTCAAGTAGAAAGCCTTCAAGTTTTAATAGATCTAGAGGACACACTAGTACAAATCGCGGTAAGTAGATAATAATAAAAATAGATTACGTTCTCCTAAATGAAAGGGAAATGTAATCTATTTTTTTATTCATTATTTTTTGTTGAATCCGGAACGTCCACTTTAATGTATAAAATGAAGTAACAAACAATCAAAATAGCACACGGTATAAGAATCGAGAATTGCTTCATAGATTCGAAAAGTGAAATTCCGATTAATACTCCTAGCATAAAAAATATTATAACAGCGAAGTAGCGCAGAGACTTAATTAGCAACTCAGTTTCTTTCTTTCTTATTCCCTTATAGAGAAATAAAGACCCCGTTCGAAGATTGCCAGTACACATCGTTGTGAAAAAAGTGTGCCCTCTCATACGATTGAAACCGTTCACTTGAATTGCTGCAACGAAAGAGATTAAACAGTTAGCATAAATCGATGCAGATCCAAACGGGATGAATATGGTCCCTATCAGCATGAGCACCTCAACAATCAGAGATGTTTGTCTCCACCCAACTTTATTTTTTTTAAATACATCCTTTATTATCTCCGACAGCACGCTGCCAACGGCAAATACTAAAAGAGGAATTAAATAACTAAAGCACTTAGTCCAATTCAAATTAAATCCATTAATAACTAGCAAAATCATATTTCCCGTTTGCATAGTTGCAAAGACTCCGCCTCTTAAAACATAAGTATATGCATCGAGAAAACCACCAACCAAAGCAAGTAACAGCGCCATTATTACAGATTCAGCCATTTCCTCTTTTCTCAATTTAAGTATATTCATATTCCCTTACCCCCTGGAAAATAATAGCACAATAAAAAGAGCGATGATACTTTTGCAGTACTATCGCTCTTTGTTTTTACTAATTAGTCCAAGAATCTCGCTTTAAATACGATAGCAAGAATACGAATAGCTTCCCGCCAGCCCTCTTCCTGTTTGTAACTTTCCGGATACTTCACTTCAAATACTGATGAAGGTGAAAATGCCTTTATGGAATTGTTATATCCATCAATTACCGAACAAACGAAAGCTTTAATATTGGCCTCGCTGGCTAACACTCTTTTTTCGTTGTAATGTAAGATTCTATACATTCTAGCGACAGTGAGAATGATCTCCTTGACGTTAGCAGTCACTTTTAATTCTTTTTCGTAATACTCAACTCCCCGCAAGAACATATCGTTCTTCTCATCGTAAGAGTTGTCTAGCGTTATAAAGTATGTTTCATCTTTGATAAACACTTTAAGAGTCTCCGTCGCAGGATATTTAGTCGCAAATTGAACCAATTGTTGCAAGGTAGTTATCTTGTATAGAGGATCTTTATTAGGATCCATCATAAATGGATTCAACAAACGAATAATCTCGTTTACAGGTGTACCCATTTCCAATCTAATTTGCAGTAAAAAAACTAGTCTCGACAAAGTCTTTGGAGATATTGTTTCAATAGTGCTTTTAATCTTTTCATCAGATGCAAAAGATGCGTCAGGGGCAGTGGTTTCTTTCGATTTTATCATTGATAGATATGAATTGACAACGCCCAAAGCCTTTGCTGGAAGTTCAGCTTTTTTGCTGAGTTCTTCTAATTTTACAGGAAGCTCATACTGTTTTTGCACCGCAATAAAACAGGACAAATAAACCTGCATGGTTAAATGAGGAGCATAATTAAAACACGTATCAATATTTTTGAGAATAAAAGATTCTATTGTTTCAGGTTCCGCTTTGTCGTTGAGCATGTCAACGAGCAATTGAACTTGTGGAATACGGCCGTAGGAAACCCTTTCCTGATTTGCCAGATCGGTCTCTTTTTCCATAAATTCTAAATAGTCTTCACCATTATTGTTCATTTTTTATCTCCTTGAGCCTAAAAATCTAGCGCCAAATATTGCAACATAGTACATAATAATCATAAAGTCTCCGTACAATCTATATGCGCAATAGACTGCATAAGATTTGTTGTTATCTAATACTCCTGAAGCTGAAGCTGACATAATTCTAGAGGTGTCAACAATAGCTATAAGCATAAAAACGAATATCATCAAATAACTTACAATCCAATATAGATAATAATTACCAAATAGGAATATATTGAATATAGCAGCAACGAGCAAAGCCATTACAAACGATATAGCAAAGTAAGCCCATTTATTTAGTCTCCCCTTAGAAATATAACCTATTATTGACAAAAGTAAAAACATCCCTGAGGTAATACCAAATGCATAAAACAAAGAATCGTAACCGGTTACTAGCGCAACACCGGACATCAAAGCTCCAAAAGCCGTGGCGTAAAGTACGTAACATAAAATTATCCATCCAGGGTGTTGAGCTGTAGCGGCTGCATTAGCAACCCACCCTAAAATAATTAAAGCGATAACACTTCCAATAAGTATTGTACTGTAGGTATTGATCGCATCTACACTTTCTGTCATCGCGATGAGTGAGGGGAGTCCCAAAGCAACAACTCCGGACCAAAGTATACCTAAAGCAAAATAAAAATACACTTGGAAAACGCCTTTATTTACAATTGTTTTGTCATGTTTTTCGTGATATGCAACTTGCTCGTCTGAATAATATTCCATTTAATTTTCTCCTAATACTAAGGTGTATAAATCACCTTTATCATTATCATATAGGTAAAAACCTCTACTTGTTTAGTATATTACTACAATTAGTTAATATTTAATAAAGATTTGACCTTAAACCGGAAATTTTCGACATAATTTGCAGGGGAAGGTTTTTCATCGCGGTTTTTTGTTCAAATTCGCAGCGAAATGAACAGATTGTTTAGCAAGAAAAAAGACCACTCGTAAACAAAAGAAATTTCTCGTCTAGTGTGGTCTTTTAAATACTTAACTGTTTATAAATTAAACGTTTTTAATGAGTTCCTCAAATGAAGAAGCGGTTAAACTAGCACCTCCAACTAAAGCACCGTCAACTTCATCAGAAGCTAAATAGCCTTTAACATTGAAAGGTTTAACTGAACCACCGTACAAGATTGAAATCTTTTCAGCTGCTTCTTCTGAAACTAATTCTCTTACGATTGAACGAATATATGCGCACATATCGTTAGCGATTTGTTCAGATGCGTTCTTACCAGTACCGATGGACCACACGGGTTCATAAGCAATATAAACGTTGGTTAAATCTTCAGCGGTTAAACCCATAAGGGCAACACTTACTTGAGCGCGAATAACATCTTTTGCAAGACCTGCCTCGTATTCTTTCAATGTTTCACCACAGCAGTACATGGCTCCCATGTTTGCTTTAACTAAAGCTTTAATTTTGCGATTACAGATTAAGTCAGTTTCACCGTGATAAGCTCTTCTTTCAGAGTGACCAACCAATGATCCTTCGACGTTAATTTCTTGAAGCATAGGGATTGATACGTTACCTGTGAATGCACCGTGATCTGCGAAGTGAGTTTCCTCAGCGAAGACCTTGAGGCCAGCTTTGTTATCCACAACGTATTGAAGAGCGAGATAACTAGGAGCGATACCTACAACGATATCTTTTTCCCTTGCGAGTTTAGTAATAACGTCAGCTTCTGCGCAGAAATTCTTTGCATCAGCTATTGTGTTATTCATTTTCCAGTTACCGAAAATTATTTTTTTTCTTGCCATTATTACTTGGCCTCCGATATGATGTCTATTCCCGGAAGGTGTCCATCATTTTCTATGATTTGCAAAGAAGCGCCACCACCTGTTGAGATGTGTGAGAACTTAGATGCGAAACCCAATTGTTTTACTGCAGCGGCAGAATCACCACCACCAACTACTGAGAAACAGTGGTCGTTATCAGCGATTGCTTGGCATACTGCAATTGTACCTGCTTGGAATTGTTCTTGTTCGAAAACT
>JALNVG010000112.1 GCA_023227685.1 Bacteroidaceae bacterium | reverse complement strand
GGAGATAATTCTGTGGATTTGCAGCGGAAGAATCGTTTTGAAGGATTCTTGAAGTTTTTGAAAGAGAAAAAGGACAGAATGGTAATTCATGAAGTAGCATTAAGTAAAACAGATGCTGTATCGAATGAACGCATACTCGATAATTTTTTTGATATGTATCCTAAGGCTTTGTATGTGGCAGCATTTAATTCGCGCATTTATTTGATAGGTAATTATCTGAAAAAGAAAAAAAAAGGTTTGAAAGGGTTGATAGGTTTTGACCTGTTGGATAAGAATGTGGAATTATTAAAGGGAGGAGTTGTAGATTCTCTTATTGCTCAACGACCTGGTACTCAGGCTTATCGCGGTATCAAGGTACTCTGTGACTATATTGTTTTTAAAAAAGAAGTGCCGGTTGTTATTCACATGCCGATTGATATTCTTTATAAAGAAAATGTAGACTATTATTATGAGTTTATTTAAATAACAATATTTCTAATTATAAATAAAAAATGAAAGCATTAAACAAAAAAACAGCTCCGAAGACTATACGTCCGGAGCGTATCATTCAGTTTGGCGAAGGCAATTTTTTGCGTGCCTTTATTGATTGGATAGTTTACAACATGGATCAGAAAACTGATTTCAATAGTAGTGTTGTAGTTGTCCAACCTATTAATAAAGGTATGGTTGATATGCTGAATTCACAAGATGACCTTTATCATGTCAATCTGCAGGGTTTGGAGAATGGCAAAGCCGTCAATAGTCTGACGTTGATCGATGTTATCAGTCGTGCCTTGAATCCTTACACACAAAATGAAGAATTCATGAAATTGGCCGAGCAACCTGAAATGCGTTTTGTAATTTCTAATACGACGGAAGCCGGTATCAATTTTGATCCTGCCTGCAAGTTGGATGATGCTCCTGCTGCTTCTTATCCCGGCAAACTGACTCAATTATTGTATCATCGTTTTCGGACATTCAAGGGTGATAAGAGCAAGGGTTTGATTATCTTTCCCTGCGAATTGATATTTCTTAATGGTCATAAATTGAAAGAAACGATTTATCAATATATTGATCTTTGGAATCTTGGCGAAGCGTTCAAAACATGGTTTACCGATTGTTGTGGTGTTTATGCTACATTAGTCGATCGTATCGTACCCGGATTTCCACGTAAGGACATTGCTACTATTAAAGAAAAGTTGCAATATGATGATAATATGGTTGTCCAAGCTGAAGTCTTTCATCTGTGGGTAATAGAGGCACCAAAAGAAATAGAAAAAGAATTTCCTGCCGATAAGGCCGGTTTGCATGTACTTTTTGTCCCAACAGAGGAGCCTTATCATGAACGTAAGGTAACATTGTTGAACGGGCCTCATACGGTACTTTCTCCTGTAGCTTACTTGTCGGGAATAAATATTGTGCGTGAAGCTTGCCAACATCCGGTGGTAGGAAAATTCATTCACAAAGTAATGTTTGACGAATTGATGGAGACTCTTAATCTTCCGAAAGATGAGTTGAACAAGTTTGCAAAGGATGTTTTGGAACGTTTCAATAATCCGTATGTTGATCATGCCGTTACAAGCATCATGTTGAACTCATTTCCCAAATACGAAACGCGTGATTTGCCCGGTTTGAAAACTTATTTGAAGCGTAAAGGTCAACTGCCAAAGGGCTTGGTTTTGGGTTTGGCTGCTATTATCACATATTATAAAGGTGGAACGCGTGCCGATGGTGCACCTATCGCGCCGAATGATGCTCCTGAGATTATGCAACTATTGAAAGATCTTTGGGCTACAGGTGACACAAAGAAAATTACCGAAGGTGTATTGGGTGCCACATCCATTTGGAATGAAGATTTGAATAAGATAGCCGGGTTAGCAGCTGCTGTAAAGGCCGATTTAGATTCTATTCAAAAAAATGGCATGTTGGATACGGTTAAAAGTATTTTGTAAATTAAGTATAGCCTTATTGCGTTCTTAATTTATCAATATTAAAAAAATAAAGAAAAAGCTTTTGATTTATATTATAAAGCATTATCTTTGCACCCGCAATAAGGCCGGTTCCGTAGCTCAGCTGGATAGAGCAACGCCCTTCTAAGGCGTGGGTCATGCGTTCGAATCGCATCGGAATCACTTTAATAAAATGAATATAATATGCTGCAATACAATAAATTGGTATGCAGCATATTTCTTTTTTTATACTGAACTCATATACGTTTTATTAAAAGAAAGAGGTATCTGTCGCGTATATATGATAGATACAGTTACATTCTTATTCGTGTAGTTCTTGTTGTAATCCGTATAAAATCTTATTCTACCTAATTTTGTTAGCTCTTTTAGAGAAATTTTGCATCGCAATTTTTTTAAATCGCGATGCGTTTACCCAAGGTTTGCGATGCATTTACCACACGTTTGCTATGCAAAATTTATTTTCGCCTGATGTGAAAATTTCAAGTGATTATATGCCGTAAGGTTTATGATCAATTGCGGGGGATGAAAAATAGCCCCCGCAGTACGTATCGACCCATTAATAGGACGTTTCGAGAGAAAGTGCGGGGGATATTACTTTTTAATGCGAAAGATAGAAAGAAAAGGTAAATCGAACAATTTGATTTATCTTGATCTTACTTCTCTTCTCATAAATAAAAAATAAGATAAGGCAAAGCAAATAACTGTTGCTGCGATCAGTCCGGTGAGTTGCGGCCAAGCCACAAGAATGCTTTGACCTAGAGGCAGCGGACCGGGAATGGCTCCTTGTACTTGTTGCATGGTTAGCGGACCAAGACTACGTACCGAAGGCATTAGCAAGGTAGTTGTCGCTTCATTGAACAATTCGCTAGGGGAAAGTTGCAGCAAGGACATGATGAATTCTTGAAAATGGTATATCTCATGCGGAGTAGCCATTTCCGAAGGACTTGTGGCATGTGCTACTAAATGAATAATCATTGGGTAGAATATACTGAAGAACAGCCAGATGGCAATAGATGAGAGCGCAGAAGTGGCCGGTTGGGTGAAACATACAGAAAACAGGATAGATAGATTCAACCAAAAGGCAACATAGAGTATACTTACCAAGTCAAAAAATACGACTCTCCAAAATTCACTGGCCGTAGGAGGTATACCTATATAAAGTAATCCGAAGCCCATAACCAGAAAACTAAGTGCAAAGAATAGAATACTGATAACAGAAAGTGCTGCCAGGAATTTGGCATTGATAATGCAATCACGATGAATAGGTTGCGAAAGCAATCGGCTCAGGGTTCCTTTATTTTGTTCTGTATTGATAAGATCAAATCCAAGTCCGATGCCGAGTAACGGACCAAGAAAACTGATGAAGATTGCGAACGATGGTAATGATCCGTCTGATACCGTAAATAATTTCAAAAAGAAAAATGCATTATTCGGATCCTCAGATTTGATGGGAGTCTTAAAACCGTGTAATGCCGAATAAAGTGATCCCATACAGGTGAGGAGGAGGATAAAAAGCAGAATCAGGAATCTCCAACTTTTCAAGTGGTCGGCTATCTCTTTGTTGACTATAACCCAAAAGGGACTGATGGTATTATTCATGTTTTTTTCCTCCTTCTTCGAAATATTGACTATATATATCGGACAGGTCTTCTCCTTTTTCTTTCATCTCAGCCAAGTCGATTTCAGCTAACAATTGTCCCTTGTTGAAAAGGACAACACGCTGACAGGCTTTCTGTACCTGGTCGAGAATATGGGAGGAAAAGAGTATCGTAAGTCCGTCCTTTTCACTTAGTTCATGTATTAAATTAATAAATTCTACTACACCTGCCGGATCGATACCGGATGTAGGTTCGTCAAGAATTATAATTTGCGGATCTTTGATAAGTACATCGGCCAGTCCAAGTCTTTGTCGCATACCGCGAGAATACTTGCCTGCCTTTTTCTCTCCCTGGCCTTCGAGACCTACTCGTTTGAGTAATTGTTCTATTTTTATATTGGCTTTGGCTGTGGGTATACCGTTCAATTGTGCCGTGTACCTCAGATTTTCGATTCCGGTGATGTTATCGTAGAAACCTACATCTTCGGGTAGATAGCCAACTTTGCGTTTTACATCAATAGGATGTGTTGTAGAATTAAATCCACAGATTTCAACATTTCCCGATGTCGGTTCCGTAAGTCCGAGCATCATCAAGATGGTAGTGGATTTGCCGGCACCATTTGGTCCGAGCATTCCAAAGACATCACCTTGGTTGATGGTTAGATTGACATGGTCTACGGCTGTATAATCGCCGTACTTCTTTGTCAAATCATTGAGTACGATGATGGGATCACTCATCTTTTACCTCCTTCCGTATTTGCGAAATAGATAATATACGCCTCCGATAACAATGACAATAATGAGTACGCCGACCCATCCCCAGAGTAGAGAGGTTTCGACAGCTATTCTGAATTCGGCCGTAGCATTGACTTCCGGAGTGTTGGCTTCAAATTTGGCGATATAATCTCCCGGAATGGCTTTGCGAGATGCTTTAACGGTAGCTATTACGGTAGTCTTTTCACCGGCTTTAAGTATATTGACTTGCTGTGGATCGAATGTGATTTCCCAACCTTCGGGTTTCTCTGAATTAAGTTTTATGTTATTTAATAATGAAGAACCTGTGTTTTCAATAACCAATTCTATTTTCTTTTTACTACCTGCGGTGATTTTGTTACTTAATCGTCCATCCGGGGTAGTCAGTTCCATATCGAAAGTTCCAGTTACAACGACTTGAAGGTTTAGTTTTGCAGAGGTGGATCCGGTACTTGCACTGACAGGAATATTATAAGTGCCTGCTTCAATATTGGCTGGAGGAGTCATTTTGACACTGATGTTTTCTTCGGCGTTGGCTTCAACTTGTGCAGAAGTGGCCTGACTACCTTTAACATTGAATGTAACATTCCAACCTATCGGAGCATCTGAAACAAGAGAGTAAAGTTGTTTGTCGGCCGTTTGATTCTTTAATTTAACATTGAACCGAAAGTCGGACTTAGAATTTCCCTGCATATTGGGTTGTTCGGTACTCAGCTCTGTTTGATAAGTTCCTTTTTGTGTGATAGTAAGCGTGAGAGGTAGATACGTCTGCCCGGCTCTTACGCCAAACCGATAGCTTCCTTTGTTGACTTTTAATGGTACGTTGACTGTGAGATTGAATGATTCTTTTTCACCCGGCAATACAGCCAATTGGTTGATTGACCATCCTCCGGCTTTCATTTCATGCCTCCAGACGCTGGATAGTCCAACAATCCGAATAGGTAAGTTGACCGAATGTTTCGTCTTATTAATAAGATCGATGTTGTAAGTGATTGTCGCCCCCGGAGCTACTGATATCCGTGTGTAGGGTGAATAGAGCATTACTTTACCGGATGTACCTGGAATAGAATCAGAAGCTTGTGTCGGGAAGGTTGACAATAACCCTAATGACACTGTTAACAAAAGGATTTTTTTTACTTGCATAATAAATTAATTTTTGTTTTAATTCTTATTCTGTTTTTTTAATACGCAAATATAAAAAACACTTATGGATTATGTCTGTTAAAAGTTTTTGTAAAAGATGATATTTGTTTAATATTTTAGTTTGTTTTACCGTGATTAATTATTGTAAAATCTGCAAATAATATTAAAAATAAAAAGAAAAGTTTTCATTAGTTGGCGCTGTGGACCTTGGAAGCATGATATTTCTCTTTTTTTTCTGTTTTTTCTTTAGAATGTTTTTTAAAGAGTCGTAATTTCCATCTATTCCAAAAGAGAAGTTCTTTCAATTTGGTATATTCTTTTCGATACACGACACCTACGCCTTGAGTAACCAGGTTTGTTTTGGTATAATAGCGATCATTCGTTTCGTTGTAAGCTTTCAAACGAATGTTTCCGGTATGGTTAAGTAACAATTCGGCCTCAAAATCACCAACAAAATTAGTATTGGCCAGCGGATTTTCACGGTAGCCAAAATTTCCATTGACAAGCAGTCGATTGTTGAGCAATTGTCCGGAGAGTATGCCCTCGATCTCCATATCTGTCCATCCGTTTTCGCCGGTACTTAGGTTCGTGCCAACATTCCATTTATTATTGTTGATGACTTGCGAAAGTACATTATTTAATTGGCCGGACAATGTTGAAGAAAGTACTGATGACATTTTATTGGAGTTTGCCGTCGTAGCAGAATTTTCTTGGGTGTAGAATTTACCTATACTTAATAGGTAGAGGAATTGCATATCCATTTCTTCTGTCGATCCGATATAATTGCGAACTAGTGATTGAATTTCATCTTTTTCATTTGGTAATTCGATATCCAGATTGACGGTAGGGTTCAGCAACTTTCCTGTCAAATTCATGATGCAATCTACTTTTACGTTGGTTTGTTGGACAATAGATGAAGCATCAGGTATCAGATCACTTAAAACAACCGAATTGACAGTATAGGTTGATTTGATATTTGCAATAGCATCAAAAGGAGAACCACTGAAGTTGATTGTACTACCATCTTTGATATCAAAATCTTTGCGAATAACTTGCTTCAGGCTGAATTTGTATACCCCGTTGCTTATTCGATAATTACCGAACATTTTGAATTCTCCTTTATTATAGAATTCACAACGAATATTGCCGTTTCCGTTTACTTTAATGTAATCTCCTGAAATAGGGTCCATAATAATTCTCATATCGGCATCAGGGGTAACATCTATGAGTAAGTTTAGATGAATATCGGATTCTTGTTCTTCGTCTTTATTTTGCTGTTGGTGTAATTTCTCGTATAATGAAGAAAGTTGAAGCGAATCGGTTTCATTGTATCTGGGAGTTTTGTCAACAAAGTTAATGAACTGATTGCTGGTAGCTGATGCTACACTTCCGTCTATGTAGGTGAAAGAGGTTTTAGTATTTGTAGTTAAAGCAGCTGTGACATTCAATCCTTCCGGGCCGCTGCCATAGATAGTAGCATTGCCTGTGCCATAAACTTTTCCGTAGAATGTATTATCGGGTGATTCGACCGTATTCATCACAAGCATATTTTTGGCATTGATTTCAAAATTATATTTCATATTTTTGAAATTTTTATAATGCAGATAACCGTTCATTATGCCGGGATGTCCATCTGCATCGTAGATGCGAGCATTCTGTACGCTGATGCCTTCGGTAGAGAGATGCAGGGTATCTTTGATGGCAAATACGGTATTGAGTGATTCAAACTTCATGGAACCATCAGTCATAGCATCTCCAACGAGGTTAAGTGCGTTAAAGTGGCCGTACAGATGTACATTACCCGTGGCCCTACCTTTTAGATCTGTGGCGATAGAATTGATATAGGTGGCAATAAGTTGAATATTTAAACCTCCGGCGTCAATCTTAAGGTCGAGCCCGCTTTCCGGTTTCAGTGGATAGATATAGCCCGTCACATGAGAATGATACAAGTCGGTATCTTTTATTTTTCCATCCAGATAAATGCCCCGTTTGCTTTTGTCCCATCGGCCGGTGATGTTCAAATCACCAAGCAGGCCGCTGTTTATAGTAAAATTCTTGATAAATAGATTGGCTTGCATATCCGATTGTTTTAGGGCTCCGGTAAAAGAGGCCTCACCCGTAGCATCACCACCGAAATGTACGTCATTGGTTAGTTGAAGGATATCAAACAGATAATTCATATTGATGTCTTTCAAATTAACTTTTACTGTATCTTTTGAATTCTTTGATAAGCACCCGTTAATTTTTATGTGACGATCACGATGACTGAAATAGAAATTGTTGATATTAACCTTATCTGAGTCAATCACGATCGTGGAAGAGTTGATATTCCAAAGGCTATCATTTAATAT
>JALNVG010000111.1 GCA_023227685.1 Bacteroidaceae bacterium | reverse complement strand
TTAATAATCATGTGCAAAATATTTAAATGTACAATTAACGATTTAATAAAGGAGGAATAACTAGATGATCATAATAATAGGTATTGTAGCTTGGATAGCTGTGGTTGTTTTTACAGTTGGACTATGTCGGGCAGCAAAGCGAGGTGACCGAGAATGAAACGAAGAATAGTATGCGCCTCATGTGGGCGCATACTCACCGGGCTCAATTTTAGCCGTGTGTGGGACGAAAATTTGAATAAGGCAGTGCCGGTTTGCGCTGATACTTATGCATGTGAGTTTAAGTTTGTAAAAACCAATCAGAAAAAAATGAAGGCACTTGAAGACTACAGGAAGGAGCATGTGTTATGAATGAGATTGCAGATTGGATAAACGCCGAATATAACCGGCGATGGCAACCGGAACAAAAACGGATAGTAGATTGGGACGTAATCGGTTTAGCTTGTCTTGCGGTAATCGATATGATCGGTTTAATACTGGTTTTTTGATAAGGAGACGAAATATGAAAATTAAACATAAAAGACAGTCTTTTTTACCAAATGTCATTTTATCGAGAACATGATCGTTGGCCAACATGGGTAGACGCCATGGAACATTGCACACCAGATGTAAAAGAATGGATGATTGCAGCTTTAAAAACGCACGGTATCGATACAAAAAAATCCGCACCGGCTGCAACCGATACGGATAAGTAAAACATTCAAAACACACCATAATTATAACACAAAATAGGAGGTAGTTGGAATGATTGAAATAAAATACGAGAAGGTAATAATTCCAGCGCGTACATGGAAATTAAAGGGAAAATTTATCGACGAAAAAGAATATTATTATCCAGAGAAAAAAGGCATAAAAATACTAAAAATAATTGCTTTAGATTTAGATGAACTACCGGTAGAATATCTAAAACAAAGCAATGGATATATTCCCGCCTGTTGGGCAACGACACGGGATAATGAGGTAACTCTTCGTTTTTACACACCGCGTGGGGTAGAGGTAATGACAGAAGGACATTCATATAGTCCAGTTTTTTTTCACGAGTGGCTAAGGTACATTGCTAAAGCAAAAAACAGACTGGACAAAATAAGGGCAGAAATGAATAAAAAGGAGCAAAAATGGTATGGAGAGTTTGAGGTGAGAATATGACGGCGGAAGAGTTAGATAGTCTCGATGATTTTATTTGCAATGCTCATATACAACTTAACCGGGCAATTGATTGTTTAAGTGAAATACCTAAACGTGAAGAGTTGGAAGCAGGCGAAGGAATAGAAAAGACAAAGATGTGTTTGTCTAAATTGAAAAACGCATCAGAATTGCTTAGTTTGTATATTAGAAGGAGTGAATAAAGTGAAAATATTAAATATAAATCTCGAAAACTTTAGGGGAATAAAGAAAATAGATATTAACTTTGATGGTAAAGACACTGATATCTACGGTGCTAATGGAACAGGTAAAACAACCATTGCCAATGCAGTAAGTTGGTTGTTGTTTAACAAGGCAGCTACAGGAGAAAAAGATTTTAGTCCCAAGACAGTGGGAACACATAACTTGCATCATACTGCCGAAGCACGGTTCCAAGAAGATACCGGATCATTTATTACCTTGAAGAAAGATTTTTACGAATCGTGGAAAACAAAAAAAGGTTCAGCAGAAAAAACGCTAACCGGCAACAAAACTGATTATTGGATTGACGAGGTTCCGGTAAAGGAAAGTGAATACAATCGGCGTATTCAGTCGATATGTGGTGGAACATTAGAAGTGGCAAAAATGCTTACCATGTACGATTATTTCCCAGAGGTTATGAGCGTAGACGATCGCCGTAAGATATTGTTTGATGTATGCGGTGATTTAACCGATGACGATGTAATTGCCAGTACGCCGGAATTAGCAGAGTTAAACAGGTATTTATTGGTCCCAGGTACTATCGACAAAAAGTACAGCCCTGAAGAATACAAAAAAATAGCATCGGAGCAAAGAAAGAAAATAAACCATGACTTGGAAATGCTGCCAGCACGAATTGATGAGGTGACAAAAAGCATTCCGGCAGAACTACCAAACGAAATAACGATAAAGGCAGACATAGTGACGTTGAACAGGGAAATAGAATCAATTAATACTGCGATTAGAGAAATCAAAGATACTGATACCAATTCCCTAGCAATCCAGAAAGAAATATTACAAGCGAAAAATGATTTGGAAGAAAAACGTTCCCAGTTTTCTGCAAAGACAAACGAAGAGTACAAAAAAAAGTATACTCTGTTGGGTTTGGCGCAAGATGAGCAGCAGAAATTAAAAACAGAGGAACGCAAGCTTACTAGCAATCTTTCCGATTTAAAAGACAAGATTACTCGGCTTACCGCAAGCCGTGAAGCGTTGGTAAAAGAATTTACTGACATCCAATCCAAACAGTGGGATGCAGGACAAGAAACCTGCCCAACTTGTGGACAATCATTACCAACAGAAAAGGTAGAAGCTATGCGTGAGGAATTTAACCTAAATAAATCGCGCGTAAAGGAAGATATTAACCGTCGTGGGCAACTATGCTCAAAAGAAGTAATAAACGTCATGCAGAGCGAACTAGCACACATACAAAGAAATTTAGATACGAACAAAATCAATTATGATATGTCTACAGTAACATATGAAGAAATCAGCGCATCAATTCGCACTAAACCGACATTTGAAGATACATTGGACTACAAAGAAATCCAGACACGATTG
Source organism: Bacteroidaceae bacterium (assembly GCA_023227685.1). Taxonomy (GTDB): domain Bacteria; phylum Bacteroidota; class Bacteroidia; order Bacteroidales; family Bacteroidaceae; genus JALNVG01. The sequence continues at coordinate 5,200 of JALNVG010000111.1, read as the reverse complement.
CAGGAGTTAATGAACAAACAAAATGATACAAAAGATTCGCTAACATCCGTAATCGAAGTCAAGAACAAAGAAAAATCAGCTATATTGGATAAAATACAGAACAAAAATGTTGAACTATCCAGTATCGAAATAGCTAAGAAAGCAAAAGAACGTATTAAGGAATTGACACAAGAACAACGAAAAAGTGGTTCTGATCTTGAAAACATTGAGCAGGGATTATTTTTATGCGACGAATTCACTCGCGCCAAGGTAAGAATGGTAACGAATAATATCAACAGCAAATTTAGCTTGGTTCGGTTTAAATTATTTGACGATCAGCTAAATGGTGGACTGAAAGAACGATGCGAAGCAATGGTGCAGAATACGGTTGGAGAATGGATAGAATACCGATCAGCCAACACAGCATCGCAGGTTAACGCCGGAATGGACATAATCAGTGTTCTGTCAAGATTTTATGAGATACATTTACCCGTGTTTATCGATCGGGCAGAATCGGTTACTCACATTATCAATCCAGACGGTTTGCAATTAATACGATTGATTGTATCGCCGGAGCATAAAACATTGACAATAGAAAAGGAGTGAAACAAAATGACAAAAGGAAAAGAATTAAACAAGATAGAAAATACGCTTACAATGAGTGAACGATTTCAAAATAAAGTAATGCAGGAATTTGGCGGTAATATCGCCGGAGAACTACGAATGACAGGATACCAACGGCAATTGGTACAGGGATATTTTATCGTTATTGACAAGACATTGCGCACCGCCGAAGAAGAACGTATACGTAAAAATGAAAGCAATAAAGAACGACGTTATGACAACAGTCTGCCGTTTACGTGGACTAATGTAAATCTGGATGGATTATCCTTAGATGCTGTGCACTATGCACAGTTAGGACTAGATATGATGGAAGCAAATCATCTATTCCCTATTCCGTACAAAAATAGTAAGAAAAATAAATACGATATGACACTGATGCCAGGTTACAACGGTATTAAGTATATTGCTGAAAATTACGCATTGAATAAGCCAAAAGATGTACGAATTGAACTTGTACATAAAAATGACCATTTCAAAATACTAAAGAAAAATAAAGGAGTGGATATTGAATCGTATGAATTTGAGATTGTCGACCCTTTTGACAGGGGTGATATAATCGGTGGTTTCGGATATATTGAATACGACGATCCGCATAAAAATGAAGTGGTGCCAATGTCAAAGAAAGATATGGATAAACGAAAACCCAAATATGCAAGTGCCAGTTTTTGGGGCGGTCAGGGTAAAGAATACAAAAATGGAAAAATGGTAGATGTGGAAAAAGAAGGTTGGAAGGAAGAAATGTATACCAAGACCTTAATGCGCGAAGTCTTTTCCGCCAAGCATATTCCACGTGACCCTAAAAAGGTAGACGATGCTTACCAATACATGCATCAGCAAGAGTTGCGACTTAGTGCTATCGCCGATACGGTACAGCAAACCATCGATGTAGAAGCCAACAGCATACCTTTTGAAGATGCTGTTAAGAGAGAAGAACCAATGCCGGCAATCAACCACGCCGATACCGCTAAATGCACAGCAGAAAAAGAAGCAGAGAACAAAGCCAGAGTAGCATATGATTCTGCCAAGTCGCATGAAATAACAGAATCGCCGGATGATGAGATTGACAAAATTGGCGACGATGTGTTTAAAAATAAGGGATTAAATTTCTGATGGATATCAAGGTAATCGCATCTGGTAGCAGCGGAAATTGCTATAAAGTATCAGACGGTAGCACAACATTATTACTAGATGCAGGTATCCCGTTTAAGGAGATACAAAAAGGTGTAGAATGGAAAATGACTGCCGTTGATGGGTGTATCATCACGCACAGACACGGTGATCACAGTAAGTCTATTCCAGAGTTACTACGCCGAGGGTTTGACGTATATTCCAACAATGATGTATGCAGCCTTTTTCCGCTCGTTCAGAAGGTGTACCCGATGAAAAAATTTGTCGTTAAAACGTTTGAAATAACGCCATTTCCCTGCACGCATGATGTAGAGTGCTATGGATATTTACTTCATTCCACTGTAACCGACGAACGATTATTGTACTTTACCGATACCGCTTATGTGAAGTATCAGTTTTCCAATATCGATTATATTATGGCCGAAGCCAATTATTCGTTTGACGTAATGGCAGAAAATTCAAAAAGTGGACAACTGCCGTGGAATGTGTCCAACCGAGTACTTAGTACGCATATGAGTATTGATAATTTGATACGGTTTTTGCAGTCAAACATCATGCACAAAGTAAATGAAATATACTTACTGCATTTAAGCGATGCAAATAGTAACGCAGAAGAATTTAAATTACGAGTGCAAAAGGAAACCGGCGCAATTGTGTATGTATGCTGAAAGGGGTGATGAACGATGAAATCAATTATGCAGACAGAAAAACGATGCTACATTTGCACTACCATGCTAAATCTACATAAACACCACATATTCCAAGGTAAAAACCGAAAAACAAGCGAAAACAACGGGTTTACGGTATACCTATGTGGTGAACATCATAATATGAGTGATAATTCCGTCCACTTTAACCACAATATGGACAGAAAAATAAAAGAAGAATGCCAAAAGGTGTATGAGTTGAGACATACCCGCGAAGAGTTTATGGCGCTAATAGGGAGGAATTACCGTGAATGAGGTTAAATCGCTTTCTGTTGAGATTAATAGCTACGGGGTACCAACCATACTAATTGAAGTATCCATGGCAACAGCGGATAAGATAAACGCATTGATTGAGAAGATAAACAAAGGTGGATACGAGTTGACCATTGAAAAACCAAAAAGACAGCGATCACTCAATGCAAATTCCTATTGCTGGGTACTATGCGATAAAATAGCCAGTAAGATAAATTCAACGAAAGAAGAGGTATACCGGAATGTTATCCACGATGTTGGCATATTTGAAATTGTGCCGGTAATGGATAAAGGCGTAGAACGGTGGATATCTAATTGGGGACATAACGGTATTGGATGGATAGCCGAAGATATGGGTAAATCTGATCAAGAGGGATACACTAATGTTTGTAACTATTACGGTAGTAGTGTCTACGATAGTGCTGAAATGGCACGATTAATAGATGAAATCGTAATAGAAGCAAAAGAATTGGACATTGAAACACTGCCACCTGCTGAATTATCAAGATTGCAGATAGAGTGGGGAATAAAAGAAGTTAAGGCGGTGAAGAAAGTTAAACCAGAATTTGATCAAACAGAATGGCCTGGCAGAAAAGACGGTGAAACAGTAAGTGAATGGCACCATCGCATGCGAGAAAAAATAAACAGATTATTGAGATAATTATTCATATAGTGGGTTGTCATATATTTTAATTTACCACTTTTTTTATTGACAGAATGTACTTTTAAGTATTACAATAAGTATAGGGGGGCGAAAAAGATGAATTTTAAAGATTTAAGAAAAAGAAAAGGATTATCTCAAATGAAAGCTGCATCTAAATGTGATGTGAGCCTAACCACATGGATATTGTGGGAAAAATCAGTAAGCACTCCAACCGATGAAAATATGGAAAAGGTTAAGCGGTTGGAAAGGTTGCCGGACAAGAGAGGTTGATAGTATGGGAGAACGCAGGATGTTTTCAAAGACGATAATTGATAGTGATAATTTTCTAGATATGCCATTATCAAGTCAACTGCTTTACTTTCATCTTTCAATGCGTGCCGATGATGATGGATTTATAAACAATCCAAAAAGCATAATGAGAAATGTTCGTTGCAATGATGATGATTTGAAGCTTTTAATTGCCAAACAGTTTATTCTTCCCTTTGAGTCGGGAGTAGTCGTTATAAAGCATTGGAAGATTCATAATTACATTAGGGCAGATCGGTACAAGGAGACAAATTGTTTGGAAGAAAAGAAGTTTTTACAGCTAAATAAAGGAAATGAGTATGTTATTGGTATACCAAGTGACAACCAAGTGACAACCATACCGCAACCAAGTGGCAACCAAGTGACAACCATACCGCAACCAAGTGGCAACCAAGTGACAACCATACCGCAACCAAGTGACAACCAAGTGGTAGACAACCGGTATACCCAAGTTAAGTTAAGTAAAGTTAAGTTAAGTAAAGTTAAGTTAAGTAAAGTTAAGGAAGATCATAAGGGACCAATAAATAAAATTAATTACGCGGAATTTGTCTCCATGACCAATGAGGAGCATCAACGATTAATTGATAAATATGGAGATGATAAAACAAATGCCATGGTTGATATCTTAGATAATTACAAGGGAAGTAAAGGGACTTCCTACAAAAACGATTATAGGGCTATTTTATCATGGGTAGTAAAACGTTATGAGGATGATACATCAATAAACAAAATGGCAACCAAAAAATCAGCAAATCAAAGAGTAGCGGATGGAATAAGTGCAATGGAACTTGCTAGAGAATTAGAAAGGAAACGTGATAAAAATGGGTAAAATTGAAGACAGAACAGCCGTGTTGAGCAAATACAATTTGGTATTTCCAACGGCATTAAAGCCAGAAGCGATAGTCATGTATGCGGACATTTTAGACGATATCGAAGCAAACGAGTTAGATGCAATACTAAAAAAAATTAGTCGAACAAATACATTTTTCCCCTCGGTAGCTGAAATAATTAATGCTCATGAAAGTATGGATGGTGATGCCAATGGAACGCATGTAAAGTCAATTGGAGAGGCGTGGCAAGAGGTATTGAAAGAAATGCATGACGCGTTTGTTTATAGAAAACCAGAATTTAGCAGCAACGAAATAAAAAACGCTGCTATGGGTATGGGATGGATGGAGTTATGTCAAACGCTTGAATCCGATCTACCAACAGTACGGGCTCAATTCGAAAGACGGTACAAGGATGAATTGTCAAGGGAAAAGGATAAAAAACAAAATAATCACGTTTTGGGAGAAAAAAACAATAAACAATTATTTACCAAAAAAGTAAAGGAAATCGGCCATGCTTGATACGAGATTAAAAAAACGAGAGCTGCCACCGAATGTTAAAGAGGCGATGGAACAGGTTAAAGCGGGTAAGTGGAAGATGGAAACGGTACCGCTAGCTATCACACTGTACGCCAGACAATGTTTCCCCGACATAGAGGACAGGAAGATAAGAGAAGCTTATCAGGATATCCTGTTTGCGATGGAAGAGAACA
>JALNVG010000110.1 GCA_023227685.1 Bacteroidaceae bacterium | reverse complement strand
TCTGCCAGGTACCTCAAAAGCTAAGCCGTATATGACTGTTCTTTAGTCATTTACGGCTTTTTGTTTTTCTGGCGGTTTTCGGTGAGACAAGGAAATGTACTCACATTGTATCCATTCTATTAATTTGGAAATCATAACTTGATAAGTTTTCAAGAAATGCGTATTTTTTGCTTATCTTTAGAAAGCATTTTAAATCTTATGAATTAATTACCTGCGGCGAAAGTTATCTATATGCTTAAGTGCATACTTTACCAATAAAATAAACACCGGAACTTCTACCAAAGGGCCTATTACTGCTGCAAATGCCTCACCAGAGTTTATGCCGAAAGTGGCAATGGCAACAGCGATGGCTAACTCAAAGTTATTCCCCGTAGCTGTAAAAGAGACGGCAACGGCTTTGTCATATGGAACGTTTTGTTTTTTTGAAAACCAAAAGGCGGAGAAGAACATAATGCAGAAATAAAATACTAAAGGAACGGCTATGGCCAATGCATCAAAAGGTAACCTTACGATGTATTCTCCTTTATAAGAGAACATTACTATGATTGTGAACAACAGGGCCACCAATGTTATCGGGCTGATTTTAGGGATGAATTTTTCATAATACCATTTGTCGCTTTTTAACCTGCGAAGTATCAAACGTACCAAGAATCCTGTGGCGAAAGGTATACCTAAATATATGGTAACACTTTTTGCAATGGTGCTTATTGTGATCTGGCGAACAAGGTCGGTGGTGGGAAGTCCTAACCAGCCTGGAAATACAGCTATGAAGAAGTAGGCATAGATGGCATAAAAGAATACTTGAAAGATGCTGTTTAATGCCACTAGCCCGGCTGCGTATTCGCTATTTCCTTTAGCCAAGTCGTTCCATACCAGCACCATGGCAATGCAACGAGCTATGCCGATTAATATTACTCCATACATATATTCGGGATGGTTGGACAGGAATAGAGATGCCAATAGAAACATTAGTATGGGACCTATTATCCAATTTAAAAGGAGTGATGTGGATAGCACTTTTTTGTTTTTAAATACTTTACCCAGCTCCTCATAACGAACCTTAGCCAAGGGTGGAAACATCATTAATATTAAACCTACGGCCAAAGGTATGTTGGTATTACCTACTTCAAATTGTCCCCAAAATACTGCGATATTAGGATAAAAGTATCCAGCACTAACTCCGATAAACATTGCCAGAAAAATCCAAAGAGTGAGATAACGATCTAAAAATGCCAGTTGTTTCATTTGATGTTTGAAATATAGAATTGATATAATTTGTTTTTAATTTCATCGCGTATTCTACGGAATTCATTTTCAATGAACTGGGGTGATCCGACAGTTTCCGACGGATCATGAAATCCGATGTGAAGTCGATGTGTTACTCTCCCCGAGAATGTAGGACAGGTTTCGTTAGCATCTCCGCATACGGTGATAACATAGTCCCATTCTTTGTCCAAATATTCATTCACGTGATGAGGTGTGTGATTACTAATATCTATGCCTGATTCAAGCATAACCTTTACTGCTGCTTCATTAACTTTAGTGGCGGGGTTGGTGCCAGCAGAAAACACGTTCATATTGTGGTCGAACGACTCTAAAAAGCCATGAGCCATTTGGCTACGACAGCTGTTGCCGATACAGAGTACTAAAATTCTTTTAGGATGCGATAAAATCAACTCCCAATGTCCCACATCATGCCATTCGTCAAACTTTCGTCCTATTTCTCTCATGTGTGAAATTTGTTTAAATCCGAACTTTTCGTGTAAATGTACGCTTGCTTCATTTGGAATGCATATACCTGAAATCAGCACATGCGTTTGATCATAAAGGTTGATGTTCTTTAACAAGTGTCCGAATAGTTGTTCGCCGATGCCTTGACGTCTCACATCTTTATCCAGATAAATGGATACTTCTTTGGTTGATGAATATGCACATCGATTGTTCCAACGATGCAAATAACAATATCCCAAAACGTTGTGATCAATTTCGGCAATAAAGTACGGTAATCTGTTATTTAGTACTTCTTGAATGCGTCTCTGCATTTCTTCGACTGAAACAGCTGTCGTTTCAAAAGTAATAGCTGTATTTAGCACATAATAGTTGTAAATGTTGCAGATGGCATGTGCATCATTTGCTGTGGCGTTTCGTATTATCATTTATTTCTTGTATTAAAAATATAACGTAATCGCATAGTATATTCCGACCACAATAAAAAGAAATGCGATTAACCTTGAAAACCATTTCTGGAAAACTTGCACATGATTATAAAATTTTCCAATCTTGGAAACACTATATGCTAATATCCATCCTACTATAATGACCGGAAGACTGGTTGCTATTGCAAATACAACAGGTAGGAAATATCCTCCTGTTTGTGCTGCAGACATTGGCATTAGCATACCAAAATAAAACATTCCGCTTGTTGGACAAAAAGCCATGGCAAAAAGCATCCCTATGCAAAAGCTTCCCCACAAGCCTTTTAGTTTTCCTGCTTTCTGAGTTTGAGTGAAACCAAACCTGGGAAGATTCAATTTATCACCAAATAACATAAAGAGACCTATTAGTATTAATGCCGGAGCAATAAACATCTCACCATAATTGCTTATTACCTTTTGAATGGCAAACATGCTTGATCCCTCTCTCAAGATTGATATAATTATAGCGCCTAATATTGTATAAGAAGTAACTCTACCCAGGGCATACAAAACACCGCTCCAAAATATTTTGCTACGATTCTCAATATGCTTGCTTATATATCCGATAGATGTGATATTAGTTGCTAATGGGCAAGGGCTTACAGCTGTAAGTATGCCTAGCAGAAATGCCGTAACTATCGGTATATTACTATTATCCAACAAAGTTTGAAGTTCATTCATCACTTATCACCTTAAAAGGGTAGCTATTTTTTGATGTAGAATGGTTTTAAATTTTTCCGGATTATTATGAGCATTTGCAAAAGCTTCTTCGGTCAGATTATTTGTTTGCTCTTTGTTGTTTCGCCATTGGTTTATATACAAAGATGACCACGTTACCTGATATTTATCAGCTATTTCTTGATTTTGTGGCAGGGAGATGTCAATTACTCTATATTTTACTTTGCCTGCTTTTATTTCTTGAGCAAAGTATTGCGTCAAGGTTTCTCCTGTTACTTTTTCAATAGCTTTGCATGTCATGCAACGCTGTTTACTGTGAAAATAGAGTACTTCCACATAAGTGCTATTCACGTTTTTCTTTTGGGCAGATACACTTGTAACTAATAATAAACAAGCTAACACTGTAAATAAAAATGGTATACGTTTCATTTTATTATAATTTTACTTGGATAATAATTTCTTTATTTCATTTACCGACATATTTCCGGTGGCAACAACTTTTCCATCAATTACTAAAGCCGGAAGCGACATTACGTTATATTCCATTATTTTTATTAGGTCTTCTTCTTTAACGATTGTTGCCTGTAGGTCTAATTCACAAGCTACTGCTTGTACGCTGGAGTATAAAGCTTTACATCTTGCACACCCTGTTCCTAAGATTTTAATTTCCATTTTGTTTCTTGCTTTTTGTTATTCTATACATGATTCACTTGTTTCCTTTTGTGTGTAATCTTTTTATTAGCTATGTCCGTATTTTAATGTTCGCAAATATACGAACATTAAAATTATAAAAACAATATAATATTTCTTTTTTAACAATGAATAACTAATATTGAAATCAAAGAATCATAGATTAATTGTTTTTGAAGAGCATTTATCTTTTCTATATTTCACGGTATTGGTAATACAAGATATTTTATGATGCCCTAAATTAATTAATCAATTATCTCCACCAGAGAAATGTGGAAAAGGTGTTATCCCCCCACAACCGACAATGGATTTTCTGAGACAACTAACAAAATTAGAGACATAAGATCTTCCGGATTACAACAAGAGTTATTCTACTAACAAGTGACGATATCCGAATAACACCTCTTCTTATCCCGATAACTCTTGTTGTAATTGACGTATAATAAAAGGACTTGTTTTTAGCTATTGTAATTTTTCGCTGTTGATAGCTTCATGATAATGTTCAAATGTTATTTGAGTACCGAATCAGTCATCCAATAAAGAAAAATTAGGTTTATCGTTTCCAATTGCAATTAATTCGGTCAGCTGTCCCGATTTATCAATCATTTGAGTATCAATTTGACCGGGAATATATTGAATCATATATGAATGGCCGTCATCAAAAAAGGCATATCCTTTTATACGATAAATATCAGGAGAAAGTTGATTTAAAAAATTAATCCATTTCTCATGATTAATCGGTTTAGTTGATTTAAATACATCTGATACATAGCCTCCCTGACCGCAACGAGTAAGTTCGCCTTGAATATGATTTTTCTCAACCATCGGTATAGTGTGAAAAAAGGAATTAACTATCTGGGCTGTATCTACCTCGCCATTTTTTATAAACAATAAGTTTGCAAAAGGATTTATCTGTTTAATTTCAGTTCTGATTGTTTCTTTAATATTATCAGAAGGTATCAAGTCTGACTTGTTGACTAATACAGTGTCGGCAATGAGAATCTGATGCTTCACACAACTTAATGATTTTAATACCGCTAAGAATCGTGAGCTGTCAATCAAAGTAAAGACATGGGCTAAAAAGAATATGTCATGCAAACTTTGTTCAGAGAGCAGCTGTGCAATACCAATGGGATCGGCAATGCCCGTAGTTTCCACCAATATGATATCAGGTTTTTGCTCTTCGGATAACTTAAGTAACAAATCTTTAAATCCGGAGAACTGACAGACACAAAACACAGATCCATGGTTCATTTCAGCCAGATAAAAGGGTTGTCCGCTGGCACGAAGCACATCACCGTCAATGCCGAGCGGTGCAAATTCATTCTGTATGATTGCAATCTTTTTACTTGGGGCATGTTGCTTGAGAAAACAGTTTAAAAAAGTTGTTTTCCCGCTGCCTAAAAAGCCGGTTACTAAATAAAACGGGATTTTCTTATTCATTTTTTCTTTGATAAAGCCAAATCAATTGTTGCACGGATTTCTTGAATAGGGGGAATATTCGATTTGAATTTTACTTCGCCGTCAATTACAATCGAAGGGATACTTTTTACCCCGGCAGCTACCATAAATTCCACACCTTCTTGGCGCTTGATGGAATGTTCTTTTACGATTACTTTCTCTCCATAAGGTTCGGCTGCTCTGCGGGCTGCTTCTACCATATATTGACATGCGGCACAAGCTACTGAATCAAGGGTCACACAATCAATCTTCACTACGTCTTTTGTTACATATGTTGATAGATCAAGAGGTTTGATATGAGGTATTTTCTCCGGTAGGGCTCTAACGATGTCCTGTTGATAAGTATCCTTAATCAATTTTCCGCATTCAACCAAATTGGCTACAGGTGTTGCATAAGCCAAATCACAACCGGGAGAAAGGATATAGCCTTTATAATCTTTTCCGGCAATATCCAAACATTCTACGATATTGCGACGAGTGTCATCAATGTCGCCCATTAAAAGTACAACAGTCAATTTTAAGTTGCCACCATAACTAACTCCATGCGACAGACATGTATCACGCACATAGTCCAACGGTATATTTTCGTCAATTGAGATATTATTCGGAAGACATTTACACATTTCTTCTATGTTATGTTGTGCCTGTCCGCAAACAAAGAAAGAAGAATAAGCTCCTAATTGCTTGATATAAGAAAAGGTATCTTTGCAAGAGGGTGTAACAAATTGTTCAAACTGATCAGGCCCTATTTGACTGCACATGGGGTCGACAACAGCAATGATATCGCACCCTGCTTCCACATAATATTGGCTCATAGCCTTACAAACTTTTGTGCAAAAGGCCATGATATCGTGTACTTCACTCTCGTCAGTGAACATTTTCATGAAAATATCCGTTCCGCAAAGATGTAAAGCCAAAGTGAACGGACCGGTTATTAATCCGTAAAGTGCCAAATCGGGATGCTGTTGGCGAAGCGTACGGGTTACGTTAAGTATCTTGCCGATGCGTCCGTCAGTAGCCTTCGGAATAGACAAATCACTAAGTTTCTTATCACCGCCTTCGCCAAGGGGATGCGAAGAAACCGATGGCGGATTATCTTTACTCCAGACCAGATCACAGCCTAAGACTTCAGCTTCCAATTGCAAATCAAATGCTACGGGGATCCCGTCAGGTTGATATAATCTGATGGCCTCATTTAATCCCTGAGTCATCAAATCTTCCGAACGAAGGTAAGTTTCCGCGTCCGTATGAATCAATTGTGCTGCATGAACTCCTACAAAGGGAACCCAAGGAGCACGAGGTATAGGTTCTAATGAATATGCTTTTTTTAGAATTTCTTTTCCATTCATATTATATATCTGTTAATGTAATTATCAAAGTGCTTGTTCTCGCAAAATACAATCTTTCTTCTTGCATATTGAACAACCATAATGTTTGGTTATCACATGATATCCAACCCCGATGAAACCACTAATAGATTTGATGGGATACATCAGGGAGCTGTCGTTCAATGTAATGCCACAAATATGAGGAGGCAGAAGACTGAATAGTTTTTTCTGTTCCATCACATTCCAGTCACAATATCCAGGACTAAGACGGGTAGTATGCTTTGTTGTACTCAAATTTTTCTCTAATTCTGATTCCAAATAATCAAAAGCAGCTTCTATTATCGTATTTCCTATTGCGTCGAGAACAAACGACCGCAAAGAATCACCTTCGGAATAAATTTGTTCGGCTAAAGATTGATATTCGAGTCCTGTCGTTGCTACGAAAATGGCAATCTGCTCTGAATGGCGCATTATGCGGGCTATCAATTCACCTGTCTCAAAGTGAATATCGCCAACGATTAGTGAATCAGGTAATATTTTGCAGGGGTATAATTGAAAATAGAACATCGGTTTCGTTATCTTCGCTGCCAGTTTAAGTAATACGTCAACGATAGATAATGTCTCTTCATCAGGTATATTTTCTCCATACCCCATAAACTTATAAATGGTTGAATATTTAATATCAAGTTCATGAAAAGCAATACTTCTGCCTGGAATTCGAACATTCATAACAAATACGATTTAAAAATTAAAACGTTTTTCTATTGCAAAGGAAAGCTTTTTTTATCTTTCAAACATAAAATTCGATTCAAAAGTTTAAAATGAAAAAAAATAAAATTAATGGGATATGGAAGCCTAAAATTTATATCTTTGTACAACTTACCTTATAATAATATGAAATTCAAAGATCTATTAGTTATTATCGCCGTGTTATCCGTCTATTTAAGAATAAACGCACAAAATATTCAATTGTTTTCGGCCGAAGGAGAAGTTTCCAATAGTTTGATTAATCAGGTATATCAAGACAGAATCAAGTCTAATAAATTTGATGTGTCGAAGGTTAAGCTCCATTCTATACTAAAAGATGTTTCAGGAAACCTCTGGTTGGGTATTTATCAGAAAGGCGTAATGTTACAACATGCAATGTCAAATAGATTTAAATATATAGGATACAAATCCATTTTTTAAAATTCTATCAGCTCTTGTTGTGTGATGTCTATTTGATGTAAAAACATAAGAATTATTGTACTTTTATAGAAAATTATATGAAAAGAAAAAAATTATTGTTTGCACTTATTTTAATGAGTTGCATGTTCTTGAATGCTCAAACAACAACAAAATTAGTCTTGAGCTTGGATAAATCTTCTGTTACGGTCAGTCCCACATTATATGGATTGATGACGGAAGAAATCAATTATTCGTATGAGGGTGGATTATATGCCCAATTAATTCGTAACCCTTCTTTTAAAGATATAAAAAGAAAAGCACATCAAAGATGGCCGTTTCCCAAATCTATCGATCCGGCTTATTGGACTTTAAGTGATACGTTAACATCAAGTATGGAAATTGATAGAAACGAAGGTATTAATAGTGCCAATAAAGTATCACTTTG
>JALNVG010000109.1 GCA_023227685.1 Bacteroidaceae bacterium | reverse complement strand
TAAAGCTCAATTGGACGAGAAATTGCAATTCAAGGTTATTGAATTCAATAAAGATGCTAAGCGTATCATCGTTTCTCATAGCCGTGTTTATGAAGATGAGACTAAGCCTGCAAATGCAGTAGCTGAGAAGACTGAACATAAAAGTGCAGTTAAGAGAGGATCAAGAAAAAATGAGATTTCAGCAGTTCAAAATCAGGTAGCTTCTACCACTTTAGGTGATATTGATGCCTTGGCAGAATTGAAGGAAAAAATGGAAGGTGATAAAAAATAATCTTTCTTTTTGAATATTTAAAAAGGTGTCTGTTAGCAGATACCTTTTTTTATTTTATCTTTGTGACTGCTATGGAGAAATTTGAATTGAATATTCTTGGGTGCGGTTCGGCTTTGCCTACTACGCGCCACTTCCCTACCTCGCAAGTAGTCAATTTGCGAGAAAAGCTTTTTATGATTGATTGTGGCGAAGGTGCTCAATTGCAATTTAGGAAGTCACACCTTAAATTCACAAGGTTAAATCATATTTTTATTTCTCATCAGCATGGAGACCATTGTTTTGGTTTGCTAGGATTAATTTCTACATTAGGTATGTTGGGACGTACGGCAGATCTGCATATTCATTCACCGCAGGGTATGAAGGAAATATTTATTCCTGTGTTTGCTCATTTTTGTAGAGGCCTATTGTTCAAAGTTATATTTGATGAATATGACGCTCGTAAATCGGTACTTATTTATGAAGACCGTTCGCTTACAGTTACAACGATACCTTTGCGTCATCGTATTCCATGCAGTGGCTTTTTGTTTGAAGAAAAACGAACTCCCAACCATTTGAATCGGGAGATGTTAGATTTTTATCATGTACCTATTTCCGAACTTAATAAAATAAAGAACGGAGCGAATTTTATGACATCCGAAGGAGAAATTATTCCGAATGATGTATTGACATTTCCTTCAGATCTTCCGAGAAAATATGCCTATTGTTCCGATACACTTCCGTTGGATACAGTGACGGAGCAAGTGAAAGGGGTTGATTTGTTATTTCACGAAGCTACTTTTTCGCAATCGGAAGAAGTTCGTGCCAAGGAAACCTTTCATTCTACAGCTGCACAGGCAGCCCAAATTGCGTTGGAAGCAGAGGTAGGGCAGTTAGTTATCGGGCACTATTCGGCTCGTTATAATGATGAACATGTACTCTTTAATGAAGCTTCAGCAATTTTTCCTCATACGATACTTGCTGAAGAAAATCTTTGTATACCTATTACTTATAAAGGTAAATAATATATGAAGTTGTATAGTGAAAAAGAAATCTTGCAGCTTCTTCAGAGCGAAAATACACAGAGGAAAGCATTTGAACAAATTGTAAAGCAATATAGTCAGCAGTTGTACTGGCAAATCCGGCGTATGGTATTTTCTCATGATGATGCTAACGATCTTCTTCAGGATACATTTATTAAGGCTTGGCAAAATATAGATTCATTTCGAGGAGATTCGAAATTTACAACATGGCTTTATCGTATTGCTATTAATGAATGTATTTCGTTTCTAAAAAAACAGCATCAATCGGAAAAAGTGGATTTAGATGCCCCCGAAGCCGATATCTCATTACAACTAGAGAGTGATTCTTATTTTGACGGTGACGAAATACAACTCAAGTTGCAGATGGCCATAGCTTCGTTACCCCCCAAACAACGTATGGTTTTTAATATGAAATATTATCAAGATATGAAATATGGAGAGATATCTGATCTGCTGGGTACATCTGTCGGTGCTTTAAAAGCATCTTATCATCTTGCAGTGAAGAAGATAGAACAGCTTTTAAATGAAATGGATTAAACCTTTTTAATTGAATAATGTCTAAACTTATAAAGGTAATAAACGTATGAAAGAGGAAGATGAAATATTAAAGAGGATAGGTAAGAGAAACCCGTTTAAAGTACCCGATAATTACTTCGAGAATTTTACTTCTGAGATGATGAGTAAGTTGCCCGAAAAAGAGGAATCAGTTCTTAAGATGAAGACACATACGTTGAAAATGAGACTTAGGCCTCTATATTATGTAGCAGCTTTGATTATTGGTGCTGTTTTTATCATTCAATTTGGATTTAGAAAGACCGGTTCTACTGAAAAAGAAGGGGTAATCACAAAAACGGAAGTTACAGCTTCAGACCGGATGATTGATGAACTAGTTGACAGATCAATGCTTGATGATTACTCATTGTATGTGTATTTGTCGGATGCTGACGGGGAATAAAAATGAAATTGTTTTTAAGAAAAATAAGATGAAAAAGTGTTTTTTATTGATTGTAACAATGTTTTTTAGTATGTCTTCTTTATGGGCTTTTCCCGGAGACGGGGGGGAACATCTTACACCTGAAGAGTTTCGGGCGACACAAAAAGATTTTATTATTAAGGATGCCGGCCTTACCACTCAAGAGGCTGACTTGTTTTTTCCGATTTTCTTTGAACTTCAAGACAAAAAAAAGAAAATCATTGATGAATCATGGAAATTATTACGTCTTGGACGAAATAATAATGTTACTGAGAGTCAATATGCCACTATTATAATCAAAGTTAGCGATTTGCGTATTGCTTGTGATCGCCTTGACCGCACGTATTTAAATAAGTTCAAGAAGATATTATCTTGTAAAAAGATTTATCTTGTACAAACGGCCGAAATGAAATTCAGCCGCAGACTGTTGTGGAAGATGCATCATAAAGTTTCTAAAGATGGACATAAGTGTGATTGATATAGTTCCATCACATTTTAATTAAGTATAATATCTAGTGTTAATTACTTTCCCAAAGGCTGAATTTTCTGCCGTACATCTCTTGAAATTTCCAAGAACATATAGTTCAATTTGCCTGAATGAATAAGTTCTTCATTTTCTTGATATTTATTATTGGCATATTGTTTTGATTTATCAAAAGCAATGCGTGAAATTTGATTCTGTGATTTGCCAACCATAGTCGAATCAAGTTTTTCATCGGGGAAATAGTCATCTAGATTAACATCGCCAATCATTGTTGTTTCAAGAAAATCCTTGTTCTTATGTTTAGAATCCGTATAGTATCCAACAAACATATGGCCGGGTAGTCTGATGAGTATCGGGTCTATATTTATGGCGCGAAGTAATGAAGCGAAAAGCACACTGCCATCTACACAATTGATTTGCGAAGATTCAAGTGCATCATCAAAAGTTCTTACCCTTTGTGAAAATACTATGTTGCTTGAAAGACTAGTGTTGGATACCGAGCTGTAACGAAATTTTCTTTTCTGCAATACGTTCCATAAAGCGAAAACCTGCTTGTCTATGGACTTTGATCTCAAATTTTGATAACCGGAGAAACGGTTTACAATGCGGGTATTTAATGCTTCGTGAAGAATTTTATCAATATTTGGATTGTCCTCATTAACGTAGGCTGCAAAGAAAATACTTGTATCGTGAAATATCTTACCGTTTGTAACATATCCTAATAGGCATTCGTTAATGCTACGAACAGAGAAAGTGCGCACTTTTTGTCCTAGATTTTTCTTGTTCATTTCCACACTTATTGCAACGCTGATCGGTTCTGCCTGGCTAATGTTTTTTAATGTCTCATACTTCCATATGATATCTGGATAAATAGTATATTCGGTATGTGATTTTGCTATTACGAATTCAGATACTGATTTGGAAAAAAAAGGCGTTTCAGCTACTTCAATCCGGACATGACTATAAGGAGTATTTGATTTTATTTTGATGGCTATGCACGATTTTGAATTGCCTAGATACATTGAATCTTCCGGAACAATGATTTGCGTATTGGTGGTTGCTACGGAAAGAATAGCAGAAGGGAAAATATTGCCACCCAGCTCATCAGTAATTTCAAAAGTGTTTTTGAAAGGAGAAAATGTAAATAATAATATAGCGATTACTACCAAGAAGAAAATAGAGGTAATGCCTAATATTTCTTTCCTTTGTGCATGCCCAAGAAAATATTTAATACTCATAAAAATCTTTTTTAGCTGATTCTAAAGTCCTTTTCCCTTTGCTTCATCCCAAAGTTTATCCATTTCACCGAGTGTCATGTCTTTTAAGTTCTTGTCTTGCTTGATTGTATGCTCTTCGAGATAGTTAAATCGACGTATAAATTTCTGATTGGTACGTTCCAAAGCATTATCAGGATTGATATGGTAAAGTCTGGCTGCATTGATGATGCTAAAGAAAAAATCTCCGAATTCTCCTTCCATGTTGTTTTTATCATCTTTTGCTATTTCTTCTCTCATTTCCTTGTATTCTTCTTCAACTTTATTCCATACTTGTTCCTTTTCTTCCCAGTCAAAACCAACATTACGAGCTTTATCTTGTATGCGATAGGCCTTGATTACAGAGGGTAGGGCGTTGGGTACACCGCTGAGGACAGTTTTATTTCCATCTTTCTCTTTTATTTTCAGTTGTTCCCAATTTTGTTCTACATCGCTTGCCGTTTTTGCCTCAACATTGTCATAGATATGTGGATGACGGTAAATTAACTTTTTGCAAAGTTTGTCGCAGACGTCTTTAATATCAAAATCATTAGTCTCAGATCCTATCTTGGCATAGAAAATAACATGTAAGAGTACGTCTCCCAATTCTTTACAGATGTTCTTTTTATCATCTTTCATCAGGGCGTCGCACAGTTCGTATGTTTCTTCGATAGTATTTGGACGCAGACTATCATTAGTTTGTTTTTTATCCCAAGGACATTTTACGCGTAGTTCATCCATGATATCGAGCAGATGTCCAAAGGCCTCCATTTGTTCTTCTTTTGTATGCGTCATTTTTGATCGTTTTATTTTTAATCTTCTACAAAATTATAAAAAAGCATTGACTAAGATGAGGTTTTATACTTTTAATTTTAATTATAGTAGTTATTTTTATTCCTATTTCCTACTAATTTATTACTTTTGCACTCGTATTCGATTTAAAATTTATATTCATATAAATAGCAACATGGAATTAGCAAGTAAGTACAATCCTTCTGAGGTAGAAGCAAAATGGTATCAGTATTGGCTGGACCATCATTTATTCAGTTCAAAACCCGATGATCGTGAGCCATATACTATTGTCATACCGCCACCCAATGTGACCGGAGTACTGCATATGGGACACATGCTTAATAATACCATTCAGGATATTTTGATCCGGCGTGCCCGCATGGAAGGCAAAAATGCCTGTTGGGTAGCTGGTACCGATCATGCTTCTATCGCCACGGAAGCCAAGGTTGTTAATAAACTCGCTGCAGAAGGCATCAAAAAAAATGATTTGACGCGTGATGAGTTTTTGAAGCATGCTTGGTCTTGGACTGATGAACACGGTGGCATAATCTTGAAACAGCTTAGGAAATTGGGTGCTTCTTGCGATTGGGACAGAACGGCTTTTACGATGGACGAAAAGCGCAGTGAAAGTGTAATCAAAGTTTTTGTTGATCTTTATAATAAGGGGCTTATCTACCGTGGTGTGAGAATGGTGAATTGGGATCCTAAGGCGCTTACAGCCCTTTCTGATGAAGAGGTTGTTTATAAAGAAGAACATGGCAAACTCTATTATTTAAAGTATAAAATCGTTGGCGAAGATGGCTATGCCATTGTGGCTACTACACGTCCTGAGACCATTATGGGTGATACAGCCATGTGTATCAATCCGAACGATCCGAAGAATCATTATCTGAAAGGGAAAAAGGTAATTGTTCCTTTGGTAAATCGTGTTATACCAGTGATTGAAGATGATTATGTTGATATTGATTTTGGTACAGGTTGTTTAAAAGTAACTCCTGCGCATGATGTCAATGATTACATGCTAGGCGAAAAATATAATTTGCCTATTATTGATATTTTTAATGATAACGGAACAATAAGCAAAGCTGCCGGTCTTTATGTTGGCATGGATAGATTTGAAGTGCGTAAGCAGATTGAAAAAGATCTTCAAAAGGCCGATTTGCTCGAAAAGGTAGAAGCATATACCAATAAGGTGGGCTTTTCGGAACGTACTGACGTTGTAATCGAGCCGAAACTGTCAATGCAATGGTTCCTGAAAATGGAACATCTGTCTAAGATAGCTCTTGATCCGGTGATGAATGATGAAATAAAATTTTATCCACCTAAATATAAAAATACTTATCGTCATTGGTTGGAAAACATTAAGGATTGGTGTATCAGTAGGCAGTTATGGTGGGGGCATCGGATTCCGGCTTATTTTTTGCCTGAGGGTGGCTTTGTTGTTGCGACTTCTGAGGAAGAGGCTTTGATCAGAGCTAAAGAAAAAACCGGCAATCAATCACTAACGTTGGATGATCTGCGTCAAGATGAGGATTGTTTGGATACTTGGTTTTCTTCATGGTTATGGCCGATTTCTTTGTTTGATGGTATTAATCACCCGGGAAATAAAGAAATTAATTATTATTATCCAACAAATGTTCTTGTTACGGCTCCTGATATTATCTTCTTTTGGGTTGCCCGTATGATTATGGCCGGATATGAATACGAAGGTAAATTACCTTTTAAAGATGTTTATTTTACGGGTATCGTTCGCGATAAACAAGGGCGTAAAATGTCGAAGTCGCTTGGCAATTCTCCTGATCCGATAGATTTGATTAACCAGTATGGTGCCGATGGTGTACGTATGGGGATGATGCTTTCTGCTCCGGCAGGCAATGATATTCTTTTCGATGAGTCTCTTTGTGAGCAGGGAAGAAATTTTTGCAATAAAATATGGAATGCTTATCGCCTTGTCAGTGGTTGGGATATTGATAAAAATGCGGAGATTCCCGAGGCTAATTGTTTGGCTATGTCTTGGTTTGAATCCAAACAAAATGAGGCGGCAATTGAGATAGCAGATCTTTTCAGCAAATATCGAATTAGTGAGGCTTTGATGGCAGTTTATCGTTTGTTTTGGGATGATTTTTCAGCATGGTATCTGGAAATTATTAAACCAGCCTACGGAAGTGGTATAGATAATGATACCCGAAAAAGTACATTTCATTTCTTTGACGTCTTGCTTCATTTGCTTCATCCATTTATGCCTTTTATTACAGAGGAAATATGGCAGCAAATGAATCCTGATAAAGCTGATCAGAGTTTAATGGTATCGCAACTTTCTGTTGGTACAACAATCGATAATGAACTTCTGAGCAAATTTGAGGTAATGAAAGAAGTGATAAGTAACATACGTTCTGTTCGTAAGCAAAAAAATATTGCACTGAAAGAATCACTTGAATTGCAGATTATTGGTCAAAACAGTTTGAATTTCTGTAATGATATTATAATAAAGATGTGTAATATATCGAGTATTACAGAAGTTAGTGAAAAGTTGCCGGGCGCTTCTTTGTTTATGGTTGGTACGACGGAATATGCTGTGCCTGTTGAAAGTAAAATAGATAAGGTAGTCGAGATTGAACGGATTGAGGTGGAATTGAAACATAAAGAGGGTTTCTTAAGGGGAATTCAAAAGAAATTGGGTAATGAACGTTTTGTGAATAATGCTCCTAAAGATGTTCTTGCATTAGAATATAAGAAGCTTGCTGATACTGAGAGTATTATTAATTCACTTAAGGATAGTATTTCTTCTTTGAAGAAGGAAAAATAGCAAAACCGTGTAAGCACAGTTATAAAAAAAAGCCCTTATTTTTGAGATGTATTCTCAGAACAAAGGGCTTTCTTTATGATGTAATTCTCTGTTATTTATCTAATAAATCTTCTAGAAAATCATTTAATTCATTATCTAATCCTTTTAATAATTCATCGTCTACGAGTAGCAAATCATCGTCCATGATTAGTAACTCTGTTAATGTTTCTTTATTTTCATCTACAAGCACGAATGAATAAGGCTTCATAATGGTCAGCTCATCTAAAAGACCTTTATTCTTTGCTTCTGTAAGTGCTTTCCGAAGTGCAGATTCTGTATGATTCAGGAAATCGTCGTCTTCGTAATTCACCCATTCATTGATCGTAATGTCTGCCAAATTTTCTTCGTCATCATTAAAAATGAGAAGCTGTCCTGTTGTTTGATTGGCACGAAAGTAGATGTCCGTAATTGAATTTTCATTTCCGGTTACTGCGGAATATTTCTTGAGTGCCTTATTAATGG
>JALNVG010000108.1 GCA_023227685.1 Bacteroidaceae bacterium | reverse complement strand
GTAGAAGCCGAAAGTGTATCAACATCCTGAACAATAGATTCATTAAAAAGATGAATATACTCTTTCCATTCCTTACGATTGGTAAAAACGGTATGACTATTCATTGTCTCATCTGCAATAAAATATATAACATATCCTATGACTAAGCATCCAAACGTTAAGATTATTTTTTTAGCTATTTTATTCATTGATTTAAAATTTAAAAGAAAGGAATAGGGCCAAGAACATCATCCTAATTTCAATATAACGGTTGCTTGTGTAAGTATTATAAAAGCGATAGCCTTGCGTTTCATTTTATTAGTTTTATATACTTCACCGCAAAGATAACACATAGTTTTACTAAAACATTATTTCCGTTTCATATATGTTTACCTCTATTTCTTTGATTAGCTGGTATACTTTTGAACTGTTATTTATACATAATCCCAAATCATCCAGCAACAATAGTTCCTTGTAGCTTTTGCCCGATGAATCTGCCCGCTGTTTATACACTGAAACAGAAGTCCGCCTTATACGCATTTTTGTACTTATACTCCGTTGAGACAGATTCAGGTCAAAGTACTGGACCATTTTTCGTATTTCTAGCATTGTAATCTTAATGTTTGCCATGGTATCTTTAATCTCTTTTGAGATAAAGATATCATGAATGGTTAATATGATTACAGCGCTGTGAAGTTATTTTTCCGGCACATTGAAGGTGATACGGGTGGCACATTTGAAGTGATATTATCATGATGGATACGGCGGATTGCATTATGTAAATAATTCGGGTCGAAATGACATTGTATTTTCCAAAGTTGCTGTGGATAAGAAATACATTTATTTTCATGTCAATATGGCAAATAGAATGACTACCTATTCTGTTTTCAATTGGATGTTACTTTTTATCGACGCTGATAAGAATCCGCAAACCGGTTGGTTTGGTTATGATTACCTGATTAATCAAAAAGTAAAAGATGATAACACAACCACATTGACGAAGTACAACACTAGTAATAATTACTGTTGCATCTGGATATTTCATAAACGTGCAACAAAAAAGGCTATCCAACATTATGCCAGATAACCTTTTCATAGAATTCAATTAAGCTATTTAGCCGAATATGATTTCTTTATAACCACTTTACCATCCAAATCAAGCACCACCAGATTCATCTGATTTCCATTAGTTTCTACCGAAACAACGCTGTTGTTTGAGTTAGAGAATATAGGGAATTTAATGCGTGTACCCGGTTCTTCATATTTATTAGTATGGAGATGTCCGCATAGCATTAAATCAACCCCTAATTCATTTAGTATAGGAACAAACTTATTCAAAACTTCTTTTTGACCATGCCAAATATTAGAATCTGCAGAAGGTGGCATGTGTGCAATCACTACTTTAAATTTAGCTTGTTTGAAATCCTCATTTTTATATAATTCTTTCATCCATTCCACTTGGTCTGTCCGATAACTGTCGTAGTCAGTTATGCCACTATACTCAATATCGGAATCAGGCTTATCTTCGCCGGTATCCAACATAATAAAACAAATGGGTCCCTGTCTGAAAATGTAATAAAGAAAAGGTTCTTTCGGAGAAAAATACTTTTGAAATGATGTGGCAAACTCACCACGGGTTTCGTGGTTTCCACGCGCATAGTACATCGGTTTCTCCGAAGCGAACAAATCAATGCTTTCTTTCATGAATCCATTGAAGATTGTTTCTTCATCTTTGAATTCAGAGACCATATCCCCGTTGAATATAACCATGTCTTTATCCTTGTAATTGGCAACATTCAACAACTTCGTAATGATGTTCTCACGTCCATGTATGTCGTTAACCATTGCAAAAGAGGCTTCACTCTTATTCGGATCACAAGTTGTAAAAGTCAACGGTTTTTTACTGTATACGTTCGATGCTGCAATACGTCCGTACTTCACAAAAATGCCTTCATGTTCGAGTACTTCCTGCGAATAGATACGATAACGATACGAAGTGCCGGGAGTTAATCCTTTCACTTTTACAGCATGAAGCGTGGACGTATTTTTAACGCCATTTGTGGTGTTAAAATATTTCGGTCTCTCTTCTCCATAAAAATGACTTTGATCATTCGGAGCCAATTCGACCCAACCTATGGACGGTTTATCGGCTACCCAGACAATAGTAGCTTCATCACCCTTTACATTCTGCATGTAAGGACCATAAAGGATTTTAATCTGAGCAGTTGCCACTTGCGTGGCAACTGTCAGTATAAGCACTGATATTAAAATTCTGATATATTTCATTGTAAGTAAAATGAAAGTTACATTTATTAATAACCCGGATTCTGAACTAACTGAGGATTAGCATCCATTTCAGTCTGCTGAATAGGTAAATGGAACTGTTTTTTATCGAAATAACGAATCTCTACCAAGCGATCTTCAAGGGGCGCATTCACATTAATAACAGCGCGACGATCAGGATTCGGTTCATTATAGTCGATTGTTCCGCACAGACGAAACAGATTGCCCGGCATAACAGTTTCTACCACTTTCTTACCCGTCTTGGTCCCATTTGCATCATACTCATCCCAACGGACGATATCTTCAAAACGGAATCCTTCACCGGCCAGTTCTATCGTGCGTTCCCTTCTTAGCAATTCACGGACTTTAGCTTGTGTATCGTATTTGGTACGATCTACAGCAATATGTCCACCTCGAATACGTAGCAGGTCGATAATATCCAATACTTCCTGAAAATTCTGATTCATTTCTACATAACATTCAGCTTTTGTCAGCAATATTTCCGCATAACGGAATATAATCGGACACAAGGCATCGTCATTCATAGAAGCAGAATATTGAGCCTGGTTCGGACGTAGATACTTAGCCCATAACATACCGGTATGAGAAGCATTATCCGCAGCTAAATAATAATCTTTATTCATAGAACCATTCGGCAATTTCTTATCGATTGTATTTAAAATGCGCGGTATATTATTACGTCCCATCCAATCCTGCCCCGGATAGATAATTGTATTTTTCAAACGAGGATCACGATTAGCAAAAGGATGCACCGGATCATAGCCGGAACCAGCTTCATTAATCATTTTACCATCCTCCATTTCAAACATGTCGACCAAATTTTGTGTCGGGGTGTAAGAAGCCCATCCCCCATCGGCATTGTTGTAGAAACGAATTACATCGGTATAGGCAGATGTGGTCTTAACATGTTCGTAAGTACAGATAATCTCTTTAGAATTCTGACCGGACATCGAGAATATAGTAAGAAAATTCGGATCCAATTCGTATTGTTTTAATGCAATTACTTTATTTGCGGCATCCAATGCCTCCGGATAATTCCCCCACAGCAAATTAAACCGGGCAATCATAGAAAGAACTGCACCCTTAGCAATACGTCCCTTTTGCGCAGGTTTCTCAGCTATATTTTCGGCACTCCAAAGCAGATCGTTCATAGCGAACTCCTTTACTTTGGCTTCCGCTTCACGTGGAAGTTTGGCATCTTCGGCTGTTTTAGGCACAAAATCCATAATAACGGCATCACCATACCAAGTTGCAAGATAAGCATGACTATACCCTCTTATCGCACGTACCTGAGCCAGAAAGTCATTCTTTTTCGCCTCGGTAATTTCAGAAGCCGGAATTCTGTCAATATTTTCGATTACGAAATTACAACGGCGGATCGTTTCATATTGTCTCCAATAGTTTGGAGCTGCCGAAGGAGATATGCTTCCCCTTCCCATATTCCTCATATGTGAGGCATTCGTATAGTTGAAACCTATGTCTGAATAACTATCTTCATAAAATATAAACTTTGAACCAAGGTAGTTATTAACCCACCAATTGTAGGCTGCTGTTACCGCTGCATCTGCATCATCATCCGTATTCCAGTAAGTAGCTACTGTCAACTGGTCTTTCGGATAAATAGTCAAAAAATCATCGCAAGATGTGAAAACGCCTGTCCCTATCAGGCAAATAGCGAGGCTTAATATTTTTTTAAGTTTCATATTATATTACCATTTAGAAAGTTACATTAATACCGAATGAATGACTTTTACTGATCGGATATGCATCCAAATTGCCAGAGGGTGATTCCGGATCAGCATTGAAAGGCAGACTATCGAAAGTAAAAAGATTCTCACCCGTATAATAAATCTTTGCATTGGCAATTCCAAGTTTGCTCAACCATGATTTCGGCAATGTATAACCGAAATTAATATTCTTAATACGCACATAATCTGCATCCATACACCAGAAACTAGAATATACTTTGTTCGGTGCACTAACGGAGTTCTCTTCCGCAAATATTCGAGGCCAATCTGTATCTGTATTTTCAGGACTCCAAGCATCCAGCCAATTCGTACTTGGGTGAGAAGTATCACCGATAAACGAACCTACCACGTCTCTGGAGAAATAACGGTTTACACCTGTTACACCTTGTGCCAATACCGACAAATCAAAGTTTTTCCATCCTACATTAAGTGATACACCATAAGTACCCTTAGGTTGCTGTGAACCTCTTACCACGCGGTCTTTTGTACTTATCTTGCCATCACCGTCGGCATCCTTTATCCGGAAATCGCCACCTTTGTAAGGCGCCGACCAGATATTACCATATTGAGCCTGATAAGCGGCTGCTTCTTCATCACTTTGGAATAAACCATCTACTTCATACACATAAAAAGACCCATAAGGTTCGTTTACCCGATTGATCGTGTAACCATCTATAATTTCGTTGACGCCTGCCAAATCCAACAATGTATTCTTATTATAAGCGTAATTAGCGTTGATATTCATTCTCCAATCGTCATTAAATGAATGATTCCAGCCGAGAGTAAGTTCCACACCGCTGTTGCGCAAAGAGCCTTTGTTATCCTGGTAGGTACCTGAAATACCGAAAGTATCGGAAACAGGAACATTCATTATTATATCAGTAGTCTTGCGATTATAATACTCGGCACTTAATGTGAATTCATTCAGGAAACTGGCATCGAATCCGAAACCCCAGTTTGTAGCCTTTTCCCACGAAATAGTTTCAACCTTATGAGTTACTACTGTAATACCTTGTTTTACTACGCCTCCGAACGGATAGTTCTTACCGATATACAAAGTAGGCAGATAAGGATAATATTCGCTCACGGCATCCTGATTACCTAACAAACCCCAGGAACCTCTTAGTTTCAAAGACTGCAACCAATCCTGCGTACCATCCATGAAACTTTCTTCCGAAATGCGCCATCCGGCAGAGAAAGATGGGAAATAACCCCAACGATACCCTTTTGCAAAACGCGAAGAAGCATCAGCACGGAAATCAGCTTCTAAAAGATATTTACCTTTATAGTCATAATTAAGACGTCCGAAATAAGATAACAAACCCAATTCACGGGAATAACCACTGTTCGTCTGAGTAGAAGAATCGCCCGAATTTAAATCCGTCACGCTGCTATTAGGGAAGTTTTTGCGGAAAGCGGAAAGATTTCTGTAATCATATTTTTCAATCTTATAACCGGCCATCGCTTTAATACCATGATCCTGATTAAAAGTCTTACTGTAATTCAATAAGGCATCCAGCGTATAGCGGCTCCATCTTGATATCGTTTCTGTCAACTGATCCGGACCGTGATAATTCACTTCATCATACCAGATTTGCTTACGGAAATCTTTCGTTTCCGATACATTGGTCACATAAGCACCCTGTAAGGTAAAAGTCAAATCTTTCAAAATAGTATAGTCAAGCGCTAATACTCCTGTAAAATTCTGTTGTAAATTATAGATACGGGCATCATTATCAATCCATGCGGCCGGGTTTCCATCAGAAATCGAGCCATAATTTCCATCCTCTTTTTTATATGGAATCCAGGGAGCCATACGATCAGCCTGCCGTATAAACTGCGTGAAACCACCCCCATAAGAAGCATTCGGATTGGAATATTTATTGTGGATAAAATCCATGTTGGTTCTCATATTAAACTTATCAGACAGTTTAATATCCAAATTCGAACGTACATTGAACTGCTGGCGGTCCGAATTCTTCATTGTACCCTCCTGTCCTAAGTAACCGACGGAAGCCATATATTTCACATTTTCGGAACCTCCGCTTACATTGAGGTTGTGTTTATGCATAACCCCTGTCCGGTAAATATAATCCGTCCAAACCGTATTCGGATGTCCATAAGGATCGGAACCATCCTTAAAAAGATTGATATCTTCGTCGGTAAAACGAGGCGAACCTCCGTTCTGCACTGTTAATTGGTTGTACAAACTGGCATAATCATACGAACTCATACGGTCAATCAACGTTGCCACATTCGAGAAACTTACATTATTGCTGTAAGAAACCGAGGTCTTGCCAGACTTACCACGCTTGGTAGTAACCAGGATAACACCATTCGCAGCCTTCGATCCGTAGATTGCAGCCGAAGCAGCATCCTTCAGAACGGATATAGATTCGATATCATTAGGGTCGATCGTATTGAATGTTCCAGTTTCGATACCATCCACTAAAATATACGGATTTGCCGTGTTTAATGTTCCAACTCCACGAACGCGGATAGTAGATCCATCCCCACCCGGTTGGCCGGTACCGGATGTTACGGTAACCCCTGGAGTTAAACCCTGGATAGCCGATGAAATGTTTGTAACCGGGCGATTCAACAAATCATCTTTGGTAATTACGCCCACAGCACCCGTTAAATTAACCTTTGTCTGTGTTCCGTACCCTACTACGACCACTTCGTCTATCTGAAGCGCATCTTCTTTCAAAACGACATTAATCGTCTTCTGATTGCCAACCGGAATTACCTGCTGTATATATCCGATAAATGAAAACACCAATACCGCATTCTGATTAGGAACAGAAAGGCTGAATTTCCCTTCCAGGTCACTCATTGTTCCGTTAGTTGTTCCTTTCTCTGCTATATTCACCCCGATCAGAGGTTCTCCTTTTTCGTCGGTAACGACCCCCGATACTTTTTGGGCCTGCTGTTGCTGTGCAAGTGTTACTCCACCACTTTCACTTTTGTTAGCAGACAATACAATATAGGAACCATCAAACGTATATTTGACGTCTGATTTATCAAATAAATGATGTAATGCCTCTTTCAGGGGAGCCTTGCGTAGATTAATGGAAACCTTTTGGTTAACATCTACCGATTTATTATAGATAAACAGGAAATCGGTCTGTTTTTCTATGTCGTTCAATACATTTTCAAGTGTAGTGTTGCTATTGATTATAGTAACCATTTCATTTTGCGAATCTGCATTTGCAGCATGCGTGCAACAAATGAAACAGATAAAAAAGAAAGTGGCTATCTTCATAATTCTAAAAGAATGTATCCATCGGAGACTTTCCATAGCAGAGACCTCCGATAAAGAATTTTTTTTCATATCTTTATAGTTCTTGTAAATTAATATAATTAGAAATAATTTTGTTAGTTATGTGCCGATAGGTATGGAGCTCTGGCCGGCATTCTTTCTAAGATTAACAAAAAATGGTCATTCATAGGCATCTTGTTTTTAAGTTAATTATTTTATGTAAATCACAGTGTCATCGTCATTTCTTTCAAAGGTGTATTTTGCATCGCTTCGTAATAACCTCAGTGCATAATCGATCCCGTCAGAGATACGGAATTTACCGCTGCATTCATAATCTGCTATCTTTTCATTCTCTATAACAATCCGAATACCATAGCACTTTTCAAAACGATTCATCAACTCTTTGAAGTTTGTGTTTTTAAAGCAGATTAATCCATCTCGCCAACGATAGAGATCATAATCCTCAATAGGCATAGACGACATTTCTCCTTTTTTATTCATCTCCATCCGATTATCCGGGGATAGCATAATAAAATTCTCAGGCTGATCTCTATTGATAATTTTGACGGAACCCTCCAGTAATGCAGTGCAAAGATCATCCGAATCGGCATAGGCTTCGACATTAAATTTCGTGCCGAAGACTTCAATGTTACAGCGATCCGTATGTACAATAAATTTTTGATCTTTCGTCTTCGTTACGTCAAAGAAAGCTTCGCCATTTAAATAGACCTCCCTTAAATCTCCGGAAAAAGAGGATGGATAAGAAAAAACCGTACGGGAGTTCAGCCACACTTGGGTGCCATCAGACAAGACGAGGTTAACCCTTTGACCC
>JALNVG010000107.1 GCA_023227685.1 Bacteroidaceae bacterium | reverse complement strand
GTAAATGCCTCCAAAGCTACTTTAATTACCTTTCTCTTATTGATAGGTTTTTTTTACGGTGGTAATTTGGTATTGAGTTTGTTCCGTGTGGATATCGAATCTTTTGCCGTCGGTGGTTCTATAATCTTATTCCTAATGGCTCTGGAAATGATTCTTGATATTGAAATATTCAAGAACCAGGGTCCGATAAAAGAAGCTACCCTTGTGCCGTTAGTCTTTCCCTTGTTGGCTGGGCCAGGTTCCTTTACCACTTTACTTTCTTTACGCGCAGCATATTCTAGTGTTAATATAATTATTGCTTTGATGCTGAATATGGGATGTATTTATTTTGTTCTCAAGATGACAACCTATATACAACGGGTTCTAGGTAAAGGAGGTATTTATATTATTCGTAAATTTTTCGGAATTATCTTATTGGCTATTGCCATCAAATTGTTTATGACTAATATTACGATGTTAGTTGACACAGTACCTAAGTGATTTTCGTTATTTGTTGAATTCGGACTTGTTTAGTAATATATTTACGGTAATATGTTGTCATATCCTTATGAAATGATATTTTTTATGATAAAAAAGTTTCATTTTATTTTGCAGGAAGTTTTTTTTCTATATCTTTGCAATGTCAAAAAAGAAAAAATGAACTTATTTTTTATATACATTCTATTGTGCGGCATTATTATTCTACTACTACAACGTTTTAGTGGAAGTGGGTGTTGCGCTTAAATATGTATCATAAAATAAATTAAAGCCTTTCTCACTTCATTGTGTGAAAGGTTTTTTTAATTGATAACAATTTAATAATAATAAATGATGGACAACAAATTATTTATTTTTGATACGACTCTTCGTGATGGGGAACAAGTTCCTGGATGTCAGTTGAATACGGTTGAAAAAATTCAGGTGGCCAAGGCACTCGAAAATTTGGGCGTTGATGTGATTGAAGCCGGATTTCCTATTTCCAGTCCCGGGGATTTTAATTCGGTTATTGAAATTTCGAAAGCAGTAACGTGGCCAACAATTTGTGCCCTTACCCGTGCGGTGGAAAAGGATATTGATGTAGCTGCTGAGGCTTTGAAGTATGCCAAGCATAAACGAATTCATACTGGTATTGGTACTTCTGATTATCATATCAAGTATAAATTTAATTCCACTCAGGACGATATTCTTCAACGTGCTGTGGCTTGTGTTAAGTATGCAAAGCGTTATGTGGAAGACGTGGAGTTTTATGCTGAAGATGCCGGAAGAACGGATAATGAATATTTAGCGCGTGTTATCGAGGCTGTTATTAAGGCTGGTGCCACAGTTGTTAATATTCCTGATACAACAGGCTATTGTTTGCCTTCCGAGTATGGAGAAAAAATAAAATATCTTGTAGAACATGTTGATGGTATTGATAAGGCGATTATTTCTACTCATTGTCATAATGATCTGGGTATGGCTACAGCTAATACTATGGCTGGTATCTTGAATGGTGCGCGTCAAGCCGAAGTAACAATTAATGGTATAGGAGAACGTGCTGGAAATACAGCATTGGAAGAGATAGCTATGATATTGAAATGTCATCGCAATATACCTATTATTACTGACATAAATACGCAAAAGATATATGATATTAGCCGTATGGTTTCTAGTCTCATGAATATGCCTGTTCAATCTAATAAAGCGGTTGTGGGTCGTAATGCTTTTGCTCATTCATCTGGTATTCATCAAGACGGTGTGTTGAAAAATGCTCAGACTTATGAAATTATGAATCCGAAAGATGTTGGGCTTGATGAGAATTCTATTGTTTTGACGGCACGTAGTGGTAGGGCTGCTTTAAAAAACCGACTCAAAATTTTGGGCGTTTCAGTTGATGACGATAAATTGGATAAAGTTTATGCGGAATTTTTGAAGTTAGCTGATAAAAAGAAAGAAATTCATGATGATGACATTCTCGTCTTAGCAGGTGATAACCGTAGTCTAAATCATCGTATAATGTTGGATTATTTACAGGTAACAAGTGGTATCGGTTTTCGTGATGTGGCCAGCATCGGCTTGAATATTTCCGGCGAAAAATTTGAGGCGGCAGCAACCGGGAATGGTCCTGTAGACGCTGCAATTAGGGCTTTGAAGAAAATTGTGAACCGTGAAATGACGCTGAAAGAGTTTACTATTCAGGCTATTAATAAGGGCAGTGACGATGTTGGTAAGGTCCACATGCAAGTTGAATATGATAATCGTGTCTATTATGGGTTTGGTGCTAATACCGATATTGTGGCTGCATCTATTGAAGCTTATATTGATTGCATCAATAAGTTTATAATTGATTGATTTTGGTGTTGTTTTAAGATTAAATTATTATTTATAAATGAATACATTATTTGACAAAATCTGGGATTCTCACGTTGTTACTATAGTAAAAGATGGTCCCGCGCAATTGTATATTGATCGTTTGTATTGTCATGAAGTGACAAGTCCACAGGCTTTTTCCGGACTTCGCGAGCGAGGTATCGGATGTTTCCGTCCTGAAAAAATTTATTGTATGCCTGATCATAATACACCGACTCATGATCAGGATAAGCCTATTCAAGATCCAGTTTCAAAAAAACAAGTAGATATGCTTGAAAAAAATGCCAAAGATTTTGGCTTAAGTTATTATGGAATGTTGAATCAAAAGAATGGCATTATTCATGTTGTTGGTCCAGAGCGTGGATTGACTTTACCCGGAATGACGGTTGTATGTGGTGATTCGCATACTTCTACTCATGGCGCTATGGGTGCATTAGCTTTTGGCATAGGTACCAGTGAGGTAGAAATGGTGATGGCTTCGCAATGTGTATTGCAAATGAAGCCAAAGTCAATGCGTATTACGATTGATGGGAATTTGGGCAAAGGGGTCACAGCTAAGGATATCGCACTTTATATGATGTCAAAGATGACAACGAGTGGTGCTACTGGTTATTTTGTTGAATATGCAGGTTCGGCTATTCGTCATTTGACAATGGAAGGGCGTCTCACATTATGCAATTTGTCTATTGAAATGGGTGCTCGTGGTGGTATGGTTGCCCCTGATGAGGTGACAGTTGCTTATTTGAAAGGAAGAGAAAACTCGCCTAAAGGTGAGGCATGGGATAAGGCCGTTGCTTATTGGAAAACTTTGAAGAGTAGCGATCATGCCGTATTTGATAAGGAGATTTCTTTTGATGCATCTGATATTGAACCTATGATAACTTACGGAACGAATCCGGGTATGGGTATAGGAATAACAAAACATATTCCTACAACAGAAAACATGAGTGTCGGAGCTAAGGCTTCTTTTGATAAATCGTTAAATTATATGGGGCTTAATCCTAATGAGTTATTGTTAGGAAAGAAGATTGATTATGTATTTCTAGGTGCTTGTACCAATGGTCGTATTGAAGATTTTCGCGCTTTTACTTCTATAGTGAATGGAAAGAAAAAAGCTGAAAATGTTATAGCTTGGTTAGTACCGGGTTCATGGATGGTTGATGCGCAAATCAGAAAAGAAGGACTTGACAAAGTATTAAAGGAAGCCGGGTTCGAGATTAGACAACCAGGTTGTTCTGCTTGCTTAGCTATGAATGACGATAAAATTCCGTCCGGAAAGTATTCAGTATCAACGAGTAATAGAAATTTTGAAGGTCGTCAGGGACCGGGTGCGCGTACGTTGCTGGCAAGTCCGTTTACTGCTGCTGCTGCTGCTATCACGGGTGTTGTGAGTGACCCAAGAGAATTCTTGTAGCCTAAATTTCTTATAGAAACAGATATTAATAATGATTAAAGTATTACATCAATGAAACAAAGATTCAATATAATTACAAGTACATGTGTTCCTCTTCCATTAGAAAATGTGGATACTGATCAGATCATACCGGCCCGCTTTCTTAAAGCTACTACAAAAGAGGGTTTTGGTGAAAATTTATTTTGTGATTGGCGTTATGACAAGCAAGGCAATAAAATTAAGTCTTTTGTTTTGAATGATCCTACGTATAGTGGCGAGATTCTTGTGGCCGGAAAGAATTTCGGTTCCGGATCAAGTCGTGAGCATGCGGCGTGGGCAATAGCTGGCTATGGTTTCCGTGTGGTCGTTTCTAGTTTTTTTGCAGATATACATAAGAATAATGAATTAAATAATTTTGTGCTTCCGGTTGTGGTAAGCGAATCTTTTCTAGCTGAACTTTTTTCTTCGATAAAAGAAAACCCTAAAATGCAGGTGGAGGTAGATTTGCCCCAACAGACTATTACTAACAAGGATACGGTTAAGAGTGAACATTTTGAAATTAGTGCATATAAGAAGCATTGTTTGATGAATGGTATTGATGATATAGATTTTCTATTATCAAACAAAGAAAAGATTGTACTATGGGAAAAGGAAGAAAGAATGTAAAGATAGAAATCATGGATTGTACGCTCCGTGATGGTGAGCAGACCTGCGGAGTGTCATTCGTACCTCATGAAAAGCTGATCATAGCGCGTATGCTTCTTGAAAAACTAAAAGTGGATCGTATAGAAATTGGTTCGGCAAGAGTTTCCGGTGGTGAGTTTAAAGCTGCAAAGATGATTTGTGATTGGGCAGCTGAACGAGATATGCTTCAGAAGGTTGAAATTCTTGGATTCGTTGATGGTCATGCATCATTAGATTGGATACATTCTGCGGGTTGTAAAGTAATTAATTTGTTGTGTAAGGGTTCTTTGAAGCATTGTACTTGTCAGCTGAAGAAGACTCCGGAGCAGCATATTCAGGATGTCTTGAAATCTATTCAATATGCAGATCAGGTAGGCATTGATGTTAATGTTTATCTTGAGGATTGGAGCAATGGCATGAAAGATTCTCCAGA
Source organism: Bacteroidaceae bacterium (assembly GCA_023227685.1). GTDB lineage: Bacteria > Bacteroidota > Bacteroidia > Bacteroidales > Bacteroidaceae > JALNVG01. The sequence goes on along the minus strand of JALNVG010000107.1, from coordinate 3,337 downwards.
ATATGTCTATCAAATTATGGATGCATTATTGAATACTGGGGTCAAACGTTTTATGTTACCTGATACGCTTGGTATTCTAAATCCGCTGCAAACGATAGAATATATAAGGAAGATGGTTAAGCGTTATCCGCATGTTCAATTTGATTTTCATGCTCATAATGATTATGATCTGGCTGTAAGCAATGTTCTTGCGGCAGTATTGAGTGGTGTCAAAGGTCTTCATACTACGATCAATGGCTTGGGCGAAAGGGCTGGAAATGCTCCTTTAGCCAGTGTTCAAGCTATCTTGAAAGATCATTTCAGTGCTATTACTAATATTGATGAGAGTAAACTAAACGAAGTCAGCCGTGTAGTAGAATCATATTCAGGTATACCTATTTCTCCTAATCAGCCCATAGTTGGTGAAAGTGTTTTCACCCAAGTAGCCGGAGTGCATGCTGATGGAGACAATAAGAGTAATCTGTATTGCAATGATTTGCTACCCGAACGTTTTGGTCGAGTACGTGAATATGCACTTGGTAAAACGTCCGGTAAGGCAAATATCCGTAAAAACATGGAATCACTTGGGTTGAAGTTAGATGAGACTGAAATGAAAAAGGTGACGGATCGTATAACCGAATTGGGAGATAAAAAGGAGATTGTTACTCCCGAAGATTTGCCTTATATAATTTCGGATGTCTTGAAACATAATGCTGTGACCGAGAAGGTAAAACTTCGGAGTTATTTTGTAGCTGTGGCTTATGGGTTGAAACCTACAGCGACACTGAGTATAGACATCGATGGTAAAGTTTATGAGGAAAGTTCATCGGGTGATGGGCAGTATGATGCTTTTGTAAGGGCACTTCGGAAGATTTATAAGGGTACGCTGAAGCGAACGTTTCCTGATTTGGAGAATTATCAGGTTAATATCCCTCCCGGTGGACGATCGGATGCCTTTGTTCAGGCTTCCATTTCTTGGAAATTTGATGATAATAGAATTATCCGTACCAGAGGCTTGGATGCTGATCAGACAGAGGCTGCCATTAAGGCTACGATTAAAATGTTAAATTTGATAGAGCAAAATCAGTCGTAAGTGTGGTTATCCTTTGAAGAATAATTAATTAAATATGAATTTTTTTTTGTAGATTTGATAAATAATTTTACATATAATAAATTAAACAATATGAATCTTAAAATTGCAATATTAGCAGGTGATGGTATCGGACCGGAAATTTCCATTCAAGGAGTGAATGTAATGAGTGCCATTTGTAAGAAATTCGATCATCAAGTGAGTTATACAGAAGCTATTTGCGGAGCTCATGCTATTGATCAAGTCGGAGATCCATTTCCTGATAAAACTTTTGAAATTTGTAAGAATTCTGATGCTGTACTTTTTTCTGCCGTAGGTGATCCGAAGTATGATAATGATCCTACAGCCAAAGTTCGTCCTGAAAGCGGGTTGCTGGATATGCGTAAGAAATTGGGATTATATGCCAATGTTCGTCCGGTGCAAACTTTCAAATGTTTACTTCACAAATCTCCGTTACGTACCGAGATTGTAGATGGTGCTGATTTTGTTTGTATTCGTGAACTAACAGGTGGCATGTATTTTGGCGAGAAATATCAAGATAATGATAAGGCTTATGATACGAATTTTTATACTCGTCCTGAAATTGAACGAATTTTAAAAGTGGGTTTCGAGTATGCAATGAAGAGAAAAAAGCATCTTACAGTGGTTGATAAGGCCAATGTGTTAGCTTCTTCACGGTTGTGGCGTAAAATAGCGCAGGAGATGGAAGAATCTTATCCTGAGGTAAAAACCGATTATATGTATGTTGATAATGCATCAATGCGTATGATACAGGAACCTCGGTTCTTTGATGTCATGGTGACCGAGAATACTTTCGGTGATATTCTGACTGATGAAGGTTCTTGTATCAGTGGCTCAATGGGATTACTACCTTCAGCATCTATAGGAGATAACACCCCGGTATTTGAGCCAATTCATGGTTCTTGGCCACAGGCTAAGGGCTTGAATATCGCTAATCCTATAGCACAAATTCTTTCAGTTGCTATGCTTTTTGAACATTTCAATAGAAATGAAGAAGGATTGCTGATCCGTAAGGCCGTTGACGCATCATTAATTGCTAATGTTCGTACTCCTGAAATTCAAATCGATGGTGGTATCAAATATGGTACGAAAGAGGTTGGTCAATGGATTGTTGATTATATTAACAAGGCGTAATTTTAATCACAGTTCCCTGAATAGAATGACTTTAGGCTGATTACCAAGATGTAAGATTTCTTGTGTAATCCGCCTAAGTTGTTTATTAGTAAATTTCAATGATGCAATAGATTAGTATTGCTACGGTTGTAATGCCTCCAATTGCCATGGTTACCCATGATTGTTTGATTTTTTGAGGTTTATAATTTGTGAATCTTTGAAGTAAATAATAAATGAGGTAGGCTCCAATTGTCCCGATGATAGCACCGGCAATAATATCTCCTACATAATGGACGCCTAAATATATACGTGAATAAGAATTGATTGTTGCCCAATTCATAACGAAGATTGTGAGCCATCGTTTTTTGAATACTAAAAAAACATAGAAAGCAAAGGCAAAAGAATTGGCTGAGTGACAGGACGGGAAACTGTATTTGCCTCCTCTATATCCATAGACTATATGGATGAACTTGTGTAATGGATTGTTTAAATTGGCCGGACGTAGTCGACAAACCATCGGTCGAATGACGTGAGCGCACATCTGATCAGCAAAAGCTATAGTTAGGATTGCTGCAATTATACAGTAAATAGTTATCCTCCAATTAAAATTTTTTAAAAGCAAATAGATTATAGAAGCATACATCGGTACCCATATTAATTTGCTCGAAAAGACATACATAAAAGTATCTGCAAAAGAGTTATGCATTTCGTTAGTGTAGAGTGTTGAACTCGTGTCGATATTAATGAGACTTTGCAATATTTCACATGTCATGGTTTTTTTTTTATTAGATTCCAGATTTATCTTTTATCTTTTGGCCATATCTAAATAGATTTCTTGCAAATACGCTTTTCCTTTATTCAAATTCTCACTTTTCTTTGGACCGGTATTTGTTACAATTTTGTTTGATACACAATTATATACAAGCGTATTTTCAGGAGTGACCATACCGAAAGTGTTTGGTACTGCATAATAACCGAAATGTGGTGATGACGGATTGAGAATGTTTTTACTAAATTTAAATTCTTTATGCGATATACCTAGTTGCGAGAGTAGGGTGGCAGCAATATCTATCTGTGATGCATAGGTGCTAATTTGTTTTGGCCCTTTTAAAGAACCACCCAAAAAGATTAGAG
>JALNVG010000106.1 GCA_023227685.1 Bacteroidaceae bacterium | reverse complement strand
CTTATTTCTTGTAGGCGGAATTTCAGCGCAAAAAGCTGAGCGCAATTACATACGAAAAGGTAACCGGTTGTTTAAAGATAGTACTTATGTGGACGCAGAAGTGAATTATCGGAAGGCTTTGGACGTTAATCCGAAATCGACAGTATCTATGTATAACTTGGGTGATGCGTTAAGTGAGCAAAAGAAGTTTAAGGATGCCATGACTGAATATGTGGCAGCTAGTAAAATAGAAAAAGGTAAGAAGAAATTGTCGCAAATATATCATAATATGGGTGTATTATTTCAATCGGCAAAGGAATATGCCAAAGCTGTTGATGCTTACAAAATGTCTTTGAGAAACAATCCTTCTGATAATGAGACTCGCTATAATTTAGCGTTAGCTATGAAAATGTTGAAACAACAACAAAATCAGAAGAATAAAAAAGACAATAAAAAGGACAATAAGAAAGATCAAAAGAAAGATCAAAAGAAGGATAAGGGGAAAAATAAAAATCAGCAAAACAAGAACCAACAACAGCCAAAAAATCAAAATAACAAGAATCAAAAGAATCAAATGTCAAAACAAAATGCTGAACAATTGTTGAACTCTGTGATGCAGGACGAGAAAAATGTTCAAAATAAAGTAAGAAGACAAGAAAAAATTGTTGAAGACGGGAAACTTGATAAAAATTGGTAATATTAAATTATGATAGTATTAATAAATAGAATATTAGATTTTAATAAACAGAATAAGTATATGAAAAATCAGATGATCATGCTGATAGCTCTTTCCATGGTATGTCTACAATCCATGGCTGATGGAGTGTCATTCATTGCATCTGCTCCTAGCTCAATAGTAGAGGGTGAACAATTTCGATTATCTTATACGATAACTACACAGAAGGTAAATAATTTTCGTGCGCCGTCTATTAATGGATTTGATGTTTTAATGGGGCCTAGTCGTTCAGAACAAAGTAGTACACAGATTATTAACGGTCATGTATCTTCGAGTAGTAGCATTACTTTTACATATATATTAGTAGGCAATAAGGCTGGAAGATTTTCTATATCCGGTGCATCAATTGAGGCAAATGGGAAAAAAATAATTTCGAATGCTGTAAGTATTAAAGTTTTACCTCCTGACCAATCAAGTAGTGGAAATTCTCGAAATTCAAATAGAGCTTCGTCTTCTTCAAGTTCGGTTTCTAGTAGTGATTTATTTGTTGTTGGAACAACAAGCAAAACAACTGTACGTGAGCAAGAAGCGTTAGTATTGACGTATAAAATTTATACAAGAGAACCTAATTTGCAATTAAACAATGTTAAGCTTCCTGATTTCAAGGGCTTTCATTCTCAAGAAATTGAGATGCCCACCAATGCGAAATGGACTCAGGAACATTATCATGGTCGTAATTATTATTCTGTAATTTACAGACAATTTGTTCTTTCTCCTCAGCAAACAGGGAATTTATTTATTAATCCAGCACATTTTGAAGTATCAATAGGCAAAAGAGTACAATCTAGTGATCCTTTTGATGCTTTTTTTAATGGTGGTTCAAATGTTGTTGAAGTTAAAAGATCATTATCAACGCCCAAAATTACTATAAATGTAAAATCTTTGCCAAGTGGAAAACCCGTAGATTATTCTGGTGGAGTAGGGACTTTCAATATAACATCAACAATCAATGGTGAGAAATACAAGACAAATGATGCAGTTACCGTAAAAATAATTATTTCTGGAACCGGTAATTTAAAGCTTGTTTCAGATCCTAAAATTGATTTTCCAAAAGATTTTGAAGTCTATGATCCTAAGGATGTATATAATGTAAGATTAACAAATCAAGGTCTTACTGGAAATAAAGTTATAGAATATTTAGCTATTCCAAGATATGCGGGAACTTTCAAAATTCCAGGTGTAACTTTTAGTTATTATGATATTCATTCAAATTCTTATAAAACTTTAAAAACGAAAGATTATGAAATTCAAGTGAAACAAGGTGCGGGAAATGCAGCTCAAGTTATTGCTGATTATAACAACAAAGAAGATTTGAAAGTGTTAGGTAATGATATTCGTTATATAAAATTAAATAACGTAAAGCTTCAGCCTAGAGGTCAGTTCTTTTTCGGATCAATTTTATATTGGCTATTTTTTATTGTGCCAACAATAGTCTTTATCATATTTTTCATCATTTACAGGAAACAAGCTATTGAGAACACAAATGTTGCTAAAATACGCAATAAAAAAGCTAGTAAGGTTGCTCAAAAAAGGATGAAAGTTGCCAGCGCGTTGTTAGAAAAGAAAAAAGAAGAAGAGTTTTATGACGAGGTATTGAAAACTCTTTGGGGATATATAAGTGATAAGTTAAATATTCCTGTTTCACAATTGTCGAAAGATAACATTGAGGAAAAACTTAAGGATTATAAAGTTAGTGAAGAATTAATTAAAGGGTTTATTAATAACTTGAACAACTGCGAATTTGCTCGCTTTGCGCCAAGTGACCAAAAATTGACAATGGATAAAATATATTCTTCTGCTATTGATATTATAAGTAAAATGGAAGGTTCTATTAAACACTAAATATTATTATGAAAAAAATATTGCTTATTACGTTAAGTCTACTTATATCAGCAACAGGTATGGCTCAAGATACTTTGTATAATGATTCTGTACTGGAAAAAGTTGATTCTGTGCAACAAGAAGCTGTAAAAAGAAATTTCACAAATGAAAAAATTTCTGATTTTACAAAAAGTGATGGTGACACGGCGTATATTAAAAAAGATTATGCATCTGCTATTCAAATTTATGAGAATTTATTAAAGAAAGGTGAGTCAGCAGATATTTATTATAATTTGGGAAACAGCTATTATAAGTTAAATAATATAGCAAAGGCTATCCTTAATTATAGACGAGCTTTATTGTTAGAACCAGGGAATAGTGACATCCGTGCTAATTTAGACATCGCACATTCAAAGACAGTGGATAAAGTTGACTCTATTCCTGATGTTTTTTTTGTATCATGGATAAAGTCTTTAATAAATTGTTTCAGTGTTGGCGTATGGGCTAAAATTGGCATATTATTTTTCCTTTTATTTATTGTAGCATTGTATTTTTATGTTTTTTCGAAGCGCACTTTTTTAAAGAAAATCGGATTTTTTGCCGCCTTGTTTTTTATTATAATAACAGTTTTTGCTAACGTTTTTGCTTCAAATGAGAAAGAGAGATTATTGAGTCACGATAGTGCTATTGTTATGGATCCAAGTATTACGGTTAGAAGTACACCTAGTGAAAGTGGTACTGACTTATTTATTCTTCATGAAGGGCACGAAGTAAAAATAAAAGATAATTCGATGAAAGCTTGGAAAGAAATACGTCTTGAAGATGGAAAAGTTGGTTGGGTACCAACTTCATCAATAGAAGTTATTTGAAAGAGAAATAAATCATTTAAAGTATTTTATAAAACATAGGGAAAAAGATAAGCAAATAATTTGTTTTATCTTTTTTTTTTATTAAGTTTAAAGCGTGAACAAATTTATAGTATAATAACAACATTAAATTTAATGACATGAGGACAATGACATTTAATGAGCTTCGTAAAATTAAAGATTCATTACCTGCTGGTACGATGCACAGGATTGCCGATGAACTTAATTTGAATGTAGAAACAGTCCGAAATTTCTTCGGTGGACAAAATTTTAAAGTAGGAAATAGTGTTGGATTACACGTTGAGCCTGGTCCAGATGGTGGATTAGTCATACTAGATGATACTACCGTTCTTGATCGGGCTTTAAATATTCTAGAGGAGGCAAAACTAAAACAACGTCAAGAGAAAAAGGTCTCCATTTAATAAGTTAGCTTTAAGCATTTTTATTGTTGATATAAATGTGTCAAAGTATTAATTAATATCTAGTTTAAAATGGAAGATAAATTAGTTACTTTAGCTATATTGACGTACAGCAAAGCTGTAATCTTGAAAACGGTATTGGAAAATGAAGGTATCGAGACTTGTATTCATAATGTAAATCAGATTCAGCCTGTTGTTTCATCTGGTGTACGTGTGAAAATTAAGGAGTGTGATTTACCCAAAGCTCTTAAAATAACAGAAAGTCCTGCTTGGCTCTCGGATAGTGTTATTAAAGAGACAACGCCCCAAATAGAGAGCCCGACAAATAAAGTTTTAATTCCTATCGATTTTTCTGATTATTCTTTTAAGGCCTGCTATTTTGGTTTTCAAATAGCGAAAGAATTAAATGCAGAAATCATTTTGTTACATGTTTACTACAGACCAATTTATACATCATCATTTCAAAATGGAGATGTGATTGGGAATATTTTTGACTATCAAATACCTGATAGAGAAACGGATAGGACTGTTATTCAAAAAGCACATGATAATTTAAATAAGATAACAAATGATTTAAAAGCAAAAATTCGTTCGGGAGAACTTCCCTATGTTACTTTTACTAGTATTCTGCGTGAAGGAGTTCCTGAAGAGGAAATCTTGCAGTATTCAAAAGATTTGCATCCAAGATTGATTGTAATGGGGACGCGTGGAAAAGATCAAAAGGATATTGATTTAATAGGTAGTGTTACGGCTGAAGTAATAGATCGAGCGCGTACTACAGTTGTAGCTATTCCTGAAAACACATCGATTGATGTATTTAGTAAAGTCAAAAATATCGCCTTTTTGACTAATTTCAATCAACGAGATTTAGTAGCCTTCGAAAGTTTCATTAACTCTTGGAAAACGTTTGATTTTTCAGTATCTTTGATACATTTAGCAGATGTTGACGATACCTGGAATTCTATTAAGCTTGATGGCATTAGGGATTATTTTCATAAACAGTATCCCGAATTAGAGATTCATTGTGATGTTGTTAAGAATGATAATTTTTTATCAAGTTTGGAGAAATATATTAAAAATAACGAAATAGATGCAATTGCTTTAGTTTCTTATAGACATAATCTTTTAGCTAGAATGTTTAATCCGAGTATAGCCCATAAAATGCTATTTCATTCTGATACATTGTTGATTGTGATTAACTGATTTTTTTAGTTATAAAAGAATCAGAAAAAATGTTCATAATCAGTATTATGTTTAATATAAAGATCTATTTTTCTTATATAACTCTTGAAAAGAAGTATCTTATGTTATTTACTTTATAAATAGAAAAAGAGAGATCATAAAAATCATGATCTCTCTTTTTCTATTTATAAAGTAAATTGAAACTAAATTATTTATTCTTTAATAATTTATCAATTTCCTCAAATTGTGGTCCCATATGCAAATTATAATATATTCTGTATAGACCTTGTATCCATAAATCTTTTTGATCAGGCTTTAATTCTCTTGTCTTTTCATAAAAAGGTTTTGCTTTCTCATAGTATTCCTTAATAGTCTTTTGTGCCTGAGCATAAGTAGGATCGTTTATATCTGTTGTAGATTTATCAGCAAAGTTTTGAGCTTTAATTAAGTAAATTAATCCCATATTAGAATATGCTTCTGCATATTTAGGATCAATATCTACAGCCTTCTGGTAATATTCTAATGCTTTATCGTAATTTTTCATGTTATGATAAAGATATCCTTTAACATAAAGGTATAATTTATTATTGGGATCTTTTTGTAGCATATTGTCAGCAAACTCCATGGCCTTTTCTGGTTGGTTTTTGGAGTTGAAGTGATCGATTAAATTGGCAAAATAATAGTCATTGTCTGGAAATTTAATTATTCCTTCTTCCAATGTTTTAATCCATTTTAAAGTATCACCCTTGCTCTTATAAGCATCAGCCAATAACTGCATAGCAAATTTGCCGTTTGCTTTGTCCTGAATTGCTATTGGCGCATATTTGATAACTGCATCTTTATTTTTCGTATTGTTTGCTGCTAAAGCTGCATAATATGCTATTTGAGGTAAAAGGGTGTCATTCTTTGCGATGTTCTTATCTGCTAACATCGGATATGAAGCAGATTCCACATAAGTTCCGAAGAATTTCAAAGCTTCATCGCTCTTGTTCATGTTGAAATATTGGATGCCCCCATTAATCAAATTAGGACGTTCTGTCATCATCCTTTGTGCATTGGATTTTCTGAATTTATTTTTAATTTTCCCCTTTGCATTAGGAATCTGCGCCAATTCATCGCATTTCACATAATATTCATACATTTTAAGAATGCTATTATATACCTTAAGTGTGTCATAAGGCTTTTTGAGATAAGCATTCTTCATTTCTTCTTCATCGATCCTCGATTGGACATATGCTGCTGTATTCCAAGTTTTTGGATCATTTTTGGTTTCCGGGTTAGTTAGGGCCGCATCAATTAGCTTTTCTGCACTAGCGAAATCAGGTTTTGTGCCGTCAACTATCGATTCAGCTTCTTTGACATTCTTTTCTTGAGCGAATGCTAACCCGATAACCATCGATAAAATTAATGAGAAAAAAACTCTTTTCATGATTACTGTAAGTTAATTAGTTAATGATATTATCTATTTGTTAATTTATTCGTCCGTGTCGTCGTCTAAGATATCTGTTATGGCATCTGCATCTTGTTTGTCATCAACAGGTATTCCTTCTTCGGAAGAATCAATAAGAGAACCTTCTTTTTCGTCAATATCTATAATCTCATCATCAGGACTTTCTGACATAACTTTACAAACTGAACCTATCTGGTCATTGCGTTTATCAAGATTGATAATATGTACGCCTTGTGTGGCACGTCCCATAATACGGAAGTCTGATACCTTTATACGGATTGTTATTCCTGATTTGTTGATAATCATTAAATCATTATCATCTGTTACTGTCTTTATAGAAATAAGTTTACCGGTTTTTTCTGTGATATTTAAAGTCTTAACACCTTTACCGCCACGATTTGTCATGCGATAAGAGTCTATTCCTGACTTTTTACCATATCCCTGCTCGGAAACGACAAGGATTGATTCTGAAGTGAGGTCCTTTATACAAATCATGCCTATGACTTCATCTTCTCCATCTTTATCTAATCTGATTCCTCTTACCCCAGTAGCGTTACGTCCCATGACTCTGACTTTAGCTTCATGAAAACGGATAGCATGACCATTACGGTTAGCTATAATTATTTCATTATTACCATTTGTCATGCGGACTTCAATAACTTTATCCTCGTCGTTAAGATTTATTGCGTTAACACCATTAACGCGTGGACGTGAATATTGCTCTAAAATGGTTTTTTTTATGATACCTTTCTTTGTGCAGAATAAAACATAATGAGATTTTATAAAATCCTCATCAGCCAAGTCCTTTACACGCAAATATGCTGTAACAACATCTCCAGATTCAATATTTAAAAGATTTTGAATAGCACGACCCTTTGATGTTTTTGTTCCTTCAGGAATTTCATAAACTTTTAGCCAATAACATTTGCCCAATTGGGTGAAGAACATCATTGTGTTGTGCATAGTGGCTGGGTAGATATGTTCAACAAAATCTTCATTACGTGTTTCTGAGCCCATAGAACCTACGCCACCTCTATTTTGTGTGTGAAAATCAACCAGAGGCGTACGTTTAATATAGCCTAAGTGTGAAATTGTGATAATCATCTGATCATCTGCGTAGAAATCTTCTGGATTAAGTTCCTCTGAAGAGTAAACAATTTCCGAACGACGCGCATCGCCAAATTTGTCTTTTACTTCCTGCAATTCATCCTTTATTACTTTTTTACAGATATTTTCATCAGATAGAATACTTTCCAAATAAGTTATTTGTTTTTCTATATTTTCATATTCTTCATGAAGTTGGTCCTGTGCAAGTCCAGTCAATTGACGTAAGCGCATATCGACAATTGCTTTTGCTTGAATCTCGGAAAGTTTGAATCTTTCTATCAAACCGTTAATCGCATCTATCGGCGTTTTTGCTGCGCGTATAATATGAACGACTTCATCAATATTATCACTAGCAATGATTAAGCCTTCGAGAATATGTGCACGTTCCTTTGCTTTTTTGAGGTCAAATTTAGTTCTTCTTATTACGACTTCATGACGATGTTCTACGAAATTCTTAATCAAATCTCTCAGATTAAGAGTCATTGGGCGCCCATGAACTAATGCAACATTATTTACTCCAAATGATGATTGTAAAGCAGTCATCTTATAGAGCTTATTTAGAACGACATTGGCATTTGCGTCACGTTTGATGTCAACAACGATGCGCATACCTTGACGATCCGATTCATCATTAATATTTGAAATGCCGTCCAG
>JALNVG010000105.1 GCA_023227685.1 Bacteroidaceae bacterium | reverse complement strand
TCACACCACTAAATGTCACCAATTAGGTCTAATTAGCACTTTTGCAACCATAAATAAAGTTAAGTAAGTTAAAACTTCAAGAGGATGAAGAAAGCTACAGAAATGTTACCGAATTTGTATCATACTGAATATCAACGTATTGTACACCTTGATTTTTCGGCTCAAATTTCATTCCTACATTATTTAACTCGCTAAAATTCATATATCTGCGGTTTGCTGCATAGGAAAATAATATCCCAAAAAAGTCCTTTAATTACGCATGCCTGTTATGATTTGATGAATATTTCACATTATTTTCATATCTAACAAAAATTATTGCGTATTTACGCATTTATTTTCAATTGTATTCATGCTTATGATTGAGATGATTCATTCAATCAAATAAAAAAATAAGGTTTAAGATTTAAGTTTAACCCATGTATATATACATGTATTTCTAAACTCAATTCATAAACCCCTTTCCAAATAACAACACAAGCAAGAACAATAGTGACAATAACATAAAATTCTCATTAAATCATAGATTTTGAAAATAAAAATATTATATTTGTAAATATACAATTTTAAAAGAGGAGGATTATTATGTTGAACAAAAAAATTGAAAAGGCTATCAATACCCAAATTAATGTCGAAATGTGGTCGGCCTATTTGTATTTGTCTATGGCCGCTTACTGTCACTCTATAGGACAAACAGGTATGGCGCGCTGGTATGAAGTACAGTTTAAAGAAGAGCAAGATCATGCTAAAATTTTATTCAACTATGTCATTCAGCGCAATGGTAGAGTTATTTTAAGTGCTATCGATACCGTACCAACGGAATGGAAGTCAATCCTTGATGTTTTTGAAAGCACACTGGAACATGAGCAGGAAATTACGGCAATGATAAACAATCTCTTTGCACTCACTACTCAGGAAAATGATTATGCTACGCAAAGTATGCTTAAATGGTTTATCGACGAACAAGTAGAGGAAGAGGAAAATGCTCAGACAATTATCGACAACTTGAATATAATCAAGGATAACGGTTTCGGTATCTACACGCTCGACAAGGAGCTCGGTGCAAGAGCTTATACACAAGCTGCACCATTGGCTAACTCTATATTGTGATACAATTTTAGTTATAATTTTCTAAGAGGGTGTGTCAAAAGCTACAGAAACATTACTAAGAGTAGTAAAAAAAACAGGTGTAACCGGAATCCGTCAAGTGGTAGAAACACAAGGACTCGTATTCTGTAAGGTTCTGGTTATGCCCAATTGTCGAGGTGCAAAATATGATAAGCAACGGACAGAACCACAAAAATTAGAAGCTGACCAAATTAAAAATCTTTGGACTGAATTACAGAAAGGATAACTCTCTATTATAAGAAAACGGTCAATACTAATCATGAAGAAAATCAAGATAACAGTAATTCGTAAAATACATCATAGTGATTTATCGGCTCAATACGAAAATCCGATTGAGCATGCTTGCGATATGTGCGAGGGACAAACATTCATTTCAGTTGATAATCAAAAACCTAAAGGACTGTGTGAAAGTGCCTGGTTATCTATGCAGCCTTTTGTCATGACATTGGCTCATAGTGGAGGAAACTTCTATGACGGTTGGATGAAGAATCCGCATTCTGCAATGATTTCTTGCAACGACGGATTCCGTCCTGTAAGTTTTTTAATTGAAACAATGGAGTGATCTTTTAAATGCAATATGAGCATGAAACCAACATATGCAGATTGGAATCCGTGGCACGGCTGTACAAAAATCAGCCCCGGGTGCAAGTATTGTTATGTTTATAGGCAAGACGAGATGTACGGCTCGGATAAAAGTAGCAGTGAGGTGAGCCTAAATGCAGATTTTAATCTGCCCGTCAAACGCAAACGTGATAAAAGTTATAAAATACCCTCCGGCACAGTTGTTTTCACTTGTTTTACCTCTGATTTTTTGGTTGAGCAGGCAGACGAGTGGCGCACAGAGGCATGGGCTATGATCCGTGAACGCAGGGATTTGACTTTTTTCTTTTTCACTAAGCGCATTGACCGTTTTGCTGAGTGTGTGCCTGGAGATTGGAGCGGTGGTTATGACAATGTAATAGTAGGTTGCACGGTTGAAAATCAAACTATGGCAGATTATAGACTGCCAATATTCAAACAACTTTCCATAAAGCACAAAGCAATTATTGTTGCTCCCCTATTGGAACAGGTTGATTTAACTGTATATCTGGACAGCACAATCGAAGAAGTTTCTGTTAGTGGAGAATCCGGAGCTGAAGCTCGCATATGCGATTATCGTTGGATTTTGGCACTTCGCCGACAGTGCATAGAAAAGAATATTCCTTTTCGTTTTCACCAGACGGGAGCCAAACTACTCAAAGATGGTCAGCTATACCGGATACGGCGAAAATTCCAAATTTCTCAGGCTTACAAGGCTAACATCAACTATCGTATAGGTGAAGATAGAAAGCCCGTTAAAGAGCGAGAAAACATATAAATAATTAACCGAATTAATTTGTATAACAATGGAACAAAAATGTGATAACTGTTCGTTAAAGGCAAGGTACGATAAGAATGCAAAGTCATTCTTGGGTAAATTATGGCGTTGGCACATCAACTTCTGCCCGGGTTGGAAAGCTTATTTTGCTTCATGCTCTCCTGAAGAACAAGAAGAATTAAGAAAAAAATATAACTTCAAGAAATACAAATAAAGCGCTTCAAAAGATTAAGCCCATCAAAATCCGAAAGCATTTGGCTGGCTCGCCTCAGACGTAATTTGAGCATCGCTCAGGTTGCAGAACGTGCCACTTGCTCGGAACAGACTGTTTCGAGAGTAGAGAAAGGATTGCCCATAGTATCTATCGGCATTTATCTGAGGGTATTTTATGCTTTGCAGCTAGACGATGATATTCTATGGCTTGCGAAAGAAGATACAATGGGCTAAGCATTACAAGATTTACAACTGAAACAACGAGAAAGGGCATCTAAAAAGAGATAGGCGATGAAAAGCCGGAGGCAATTGACTCTTATTTTTTTTAGCGGACACTAGTGAGGATAAGTATTTATAAAGTAGACAAGAACTAATTCCTTCCACAACAGTTTTTATATTTCTTTCCGCTTCCGCAAGGGCAAGGATCATTTCGCCCCACCTTTTGTTCGGAAAAAGAATTGTAAAATATATCATCAAAGCCTGCCTGCATCTCAGGAGTAATGTCCATACCGGCAGCTTTCATATTAGGACCCGCTACCAAACGAGGACGATTCTTTGACAATTTGCCTTTTTCAAACAAATCAAAGGCTTCTGTAGAAGAATACCCTTTCAAAAACCAACGGGGACATTGGTTGCAATAATTCATAAAAAGTTCCACAGCTTCTTGCACTTCCTGCTTGGAAGAAAGTTTGCCGCCAATGATGGAAGAGATAACAGACATAATGTTTGCATCCTCTTGCATATTGACCCACAAATATTGAAGTTCATTATCTGCCGTCGCTTCCACATATCCCAAACGAGCCATCATATATTTTTTCAGTTCGTCCGAGCCTGCACAAGGAAGGTGAGGCGAAGGCATCCTTCCTGCTTCAAACACTTCCTTTTTAGAAAAACGCTTCAGATCCTTTATTTCAAGATGCTCGCTCAACTTTTCTTCCAACTCTTCGGACTCCAACAAGTAAGGAGATGCTACACAAAGAGTTAAATTATAAATATCTACCAGATCAAAGGTGAACCGTTCTATTAGCGCAGACCTCGCTATACTCCTGCTAATTTCTGCTTTAGTCACCGAATCCTGCAAATACTCATTCAGTAGCTCCAGTACCTTCAAATAAGGAAGAAAACCATAAAGATTTACAAGACCATAAGCATATTGCTCTACGATGAAGCGAACCGTTTGTTCTTTAGAAGACAAGACATTATCAATATACGGCGCTATAGCTTCACGCAATTCATCGCAGATCATATAACTCACCTTACCTTCCGTTTCCGAATAATTGGAAACTATCACAATAGACAAAGGTTCCAACGAATTTGCTGCAAATATGCCGGATTCCTCCACACAGGCCTCTGGACCCGCATCCACCAGCTTTCGGAGCAAAATCAACTCATACTGCGTCAACTGAGTCAACCATTTTTCCGGAAAGGATAGAAAAGCCTCTGCAAGAGCCATCGCATACTCATCTTTTCTCAACTTTGAAGGAATTGAAACCTTCAGCAGTTTCGCCATATCCCTTAAACCGTCTTTCGTATTCAGTTTTAAGGTATCAACATATTTCACTGAAGAGCGAATTTTGTCTGACTTCCAATTAAGCATATTCGTCATTATTTTAGCTGCAAACAAAAATAATAATTTTGCATCAAATAAACTATATCAAAAGAAAAAAATGTTGGTCACATAGCTATATGACTAAATATTGTTCCTAATATGAATTAGATAACACGGAAAAAGTATAAAATAGGCGCAACTTAACTCAAGTGGAGCTCTCGGAACAAGGGAAACAAACACTTCATTTGGAAGCATCGTTCCTCTTAAAATTGAAGATCACTGATACTGATTACAAAAGAAATATTTCTTCAAAAAACACTAATCATAAAGAGGTATAAACTCTACCAATTATCTTCCGTTCCGGTAATACCATTGGTGGCAGCTTCTGCCAATTTATCGGCAAGCACGAGTGAGTAAATATGACAATTCACAAAAGCCTTAGCTGCAGTCCTCTTATAGGAACTTCTTTTTACAAACGGAAAATAGTTCTGCGGCAACCATCGCTCAAAATCTTTACTATCCGGGGTACCATTCAATCCTGTATTCATTGCCCCGATAACACCTGTCCCTATCTTCATATCGTACTTTTGAATAGTCGTAGTAATCTTCATTTTATTGTCCTTCAAGTCAACACGAATAATTATCCATGCCGAAACGTTGGCACTTGATGCAAACAAAACGTGCTCAGCTACATTTCTAACATATCCTTTACCAATAATCACTCCTGCTTCCTTATCATTGAGCTGAATAATAGACCTTCCATTGATAAATGAACGAATAAACCAATCATTGACTGCAATATAGAGCTGATCTTTAGACTTGTTGAGGCTATCAACGATAGTAACTCTCATAATTGCATTATTCTTGTCGAACCCATAAAGATTCTTAATAAACTAAGCAGCCTCAACATAGCTGGCCTCACCGTCGCCATTTGTATCAAACGTGCTTAAATCATAGTCTTTAAAATCTTGTGCTGTAACAATTTGTGCACCCGCTTTGCTATAACAACCAATAAGCAGAATGGCTGCAACAATAAGTGTTTTTTTCATGTTTTATTTAATTATTAGTATCAATAACGAAACAAAGATATTTTACTCTTGTGCACTCTATCTGCACAATTAAAAATAAATTACTCAATCCTGTTATAGATATTTGGAAATAGTTATTTTTGTACTAAATCTAAAACAAGAAAAGAAGTGTCGACCAATAAACATGCTCAGATAAGATATCATACTCTTGATAAATATTTCGGTAATTTTGAACGAAAATATTACATCGAAGATTTAATTGAGGCGTCAGTACAGCAATCTATGAGTATACCGAATACAATACAGGAGTGAGCCGCAGACAAATATTCGAAGATATCAACTTCATGCAAAGCGAGATCGGTTGGGATATTCCTCTATTGAAAACACGAAACGGGCAGCGGGTATATTATCGCTACGAATCAAAAGATTACTCGATTAAAAAACAACCGCTGAATACTACAGAAATAGAACAGTTGAAGGAAGCAATCTATATGTTGAACAGATTCAGCGGATTGCCTCAATTCGACTGGTTGAACGATATGCTGGTACATTTCCAAACGACATCTCATCTTAATGATAATATCAAGACTGTAGTATTCTTCGATGAAAATCCGGACTTGAAAGAACTAAAATATTTCTCTCCATTATTTAATGCTATAATAAACCACCAAGTATTACGCATAGCATATAAATATTTTGAACATTCTGAAATAGGAATGACTATCCATCCTTATTTTCTGAAACAGTACAACGACCGATGGTTCCTATTCGGCTTTAACCCTGAAAACAATAAAAATAATCTATTAACAGATTTACAGATTGACCGCATAGTTCGTTACCATACTGTCAATGAAAATTATATCGAAAATAATGATTTGAATGTCACAGATTCTTTCTACAATATTATCGGAGTATCGTCCGAAACAAATAAAAAATTAGAAACCATACGACTTAAGATTGAAAACGGAGTATTTAATGATCTTGATTCGAAACCTTTTCATCCCACACAGAAGATTATCAAAAAGTTAAATGACAGCGTGATTATAGAATTGAGATTAATTACTAATTTCGAATTTGAAACGAGATTATTATCCTATGCCGACCACATAGAAATACTTAAGCCACAATCACTAAAAAACGACATCAAGAAGAGAGCGGGAAAAATAATAGAAAAGAATAAAAAATAGATATTAGATATTAAGTATAATACCCATGGAAAAGACAGCAATATATCCTCATTCTTATAATATAAATGATCATTTATAATTTTAAAGTCAAAGTTTTTTAGAAATAACAAGAGATACAGACAACTCATATTCGTGATAGTAAATTTTCAGTCAACTACCTTTAGTGATAAGACACAAGACAATCGACCTTTTCCATGGAATAAAAAATCAACAAATACAAAAAACAATTTGCATAGCAAAACCCTTAAGTTTCCTATGCAATTGTACTACTTTTGCATAGCAAAAGTGATCTGTTTCTTATGCAAATTATAAGTCCATATACAAGTTTATCTTTCGCCGATTTCAGTTTACAGTTTTTATTAAATCCTCCTAAAACGCTTGTCATATTAAAAGAAAAACCAACCAACATAAACGAAAATAGAAACAGAAACTATAGATTAATAAATTTATAGTTTCCGCTTCTAACAAAAATTATTTATCTTTGCATTCATAATTTACACATATTACAAATGGCAGACAATTATTTAGAAGATCAATTCGAGAAGTATCAGGCCAGAAAGGCAGCAATGGAAATATTGCGTAAACAAGGCAAATTAAGACCTAAATCTTCAGCGCAGAAAACCAAAGAGTCTAATACGCAAAAAGATAAAGAGAAATAAGATAAAGGCGTTTTTTCAAGTTAGCAGAACTCTTTATTTCAAACAGAAATCTTATAATTTGGAGGTTTTTTGATTAAAAAAATCAGCCAAATGATGGGTACCATATTGAGGAGCTTCCATTTCCATCATCATGGTTGTCAGAAAGAATTCTAAAGGACCATAAGTCTTAGAGGATGTAAAAGTTCTAAGCAACAACAAGGATGCCCTTCTTATACTGTCGGGAATGTGGAGAATATGTATTTTCTTTCCGCAGGCCTTCAACGCCAAGGTAGCAATCTCGTTTTGAGTCAACAGATCCGGCCCTCCTACATTTATCTCTTTTTCCTGAGAATTGATGGCATTTACACACACCTTGGACAAGTCTGCCCCGTGAATTGGATTCAATCGGTAGTGCCCGTCGCCAAACAGATACACTCTGCCCCCTTTGGCCATACTCAAGAAATCGCCCATATCAGAAAAGAAACCATTGGGGCGAATAATACAATAATCCAGTCCGCTGGCTATCAAGTAATCCACCAATTTTTCTTTCGCATCACACATCTTGAGGTTTCTCAGCTTCCTACCATTAAGCACGGATACATAGATAAACTTCTTCACTCCACTCCTCTTAGCCTCATCAATCAGATTCACATTTGCCTGATAATCCACATCCATATATGTCAGATGGTCTCGTTGCCGCGTAATACCCACAGAACTGATTACCACATCCACTCCGTCGCACAACCCTTTGAGCGTTTCCGGACGGGTAACTTCGGCTTCTATCACCTCTGCCTGTTCCGATGAAACTTTCACTTTATGTTTATCTCTCACGATCAATCGCACAGGATACTCCGAAGCTATCAATTCTTCTGCAATATATCCTCCCAGATAACCGGTAGCTCCGGCCAATAAAACTTTCTTTTTCATTTTAATTCACCTTATTATATTAATAAATGCTATCTCACACTTTCTTACCAATACTACTAACAAATATAAAAATAAAAACAGAAAAAACAGCACTTCACTCAGAATTTCTAAGATAAATACATCGATTATATATTACATTCACCGATATTATATATATGATTTACCGAATTAGTATTGCAACAAAACATTGTATCGCTTATCTTTGTGTCATAATCAAATTTATATAAAAATGGAAAATAGAACATTCGGTAAGTATTTTTTTGGCGGGTTGGTAATTTTAGCAGGTGTACTCTACCTATTATTTAATATAGGCGCCTT
>JALNVG010000104.1 GCA_023227685.1 Bacteroidaceae bacterium | reverse complement strand
TCTCTTATCCCCCAACTTCTTAAAGCAATCAGTGATGTCGGTTATACCGACCCAACCCCTATACAAGCAGCAGCAATCCCTATCGTCCTTAGCGGAACCGATTTATTAGGATGCGCCCAAACAGGAACAGGAAAAACGGCAGCTTTTGCCTTGCCTATACTTCAAAAGTTACAAAATACGAATCAGCGCGATGGCATCAAAGCTCTTATCGTAACACCGACACGTGAACTCGCCATACAAATTGACGAATGTTTCACTCAATACGGTACCTACCTGCACGTTCGTCATACCGTAATTTTTGGCGGAGTTAATGACAAACCACAAATAGCAACCCTAAGACAGGGTGTGCAGATACTTATAGCTACACCCGGCCGACTCCTCGACCTTCAAGGACAAGGATGCATCAACCTCAAGAAACTTGATTTTTTTGTACTTGATGAAGCCGACCGTATGCTTGATATGGGATTCATCCATGACATCCGCAAAATTCTAAGCCTGATACCGGAAAAACGGCAGACCTTGTTTTTCTCTGCCACAATGCCCGATCCTATCGCCAAGCTTTCACAAAAAATTCTATCCAATCCTCGCCGTGTAGAAGTTACACCAGCCACATCAACAGCTGAGAATGTAGAACAATACCTCTATTTTGTCTCTAAATCAGACAAGATAAAACTACTGCTCCATTTACTCAAAGACGAAACCATGGAATCCGTTCTGGTCTTCACACGAACAAAACACGGAGCAGATAAAATAGTAAAGCTACTTAGTAAAGAAAATATAACTTCAGCCGCGATACATGGCAACAAGTCTCAAAATGCACGTCAGCGTGCACTTTCGGGTTTCAAAGAACATAAGATCCGTGTATTGATTGCTACCGACATTGCAGCCCGCGGTATTGACATTGACCGGCTATCACACGTTGTCAACTATGAATTGCCGAATGAACCCGAGACTTACATCCACCGTATAGGCCGTACCGGTCGCGCAGGCAACGAAGGTATCGCTCTTTCCTTCTGCGATACCGAAGAATGTGCGTACCTCAGAGATATAGAAAGACTGATCAAACAACATATAACCCGGGTTACTGACCATCCTTTCGTTGATGAGGTAGCGACAAAAGAACAATTGACTGCCAAAAAACCGAAATTAAGCGATCAAAGAGATTTTAGACGCCCGACACAACGATCAAACCGTCCATATAGAAGAACAAATTGATGACAATCGGAAAACTAAACAAGAGAATACGATTCTTTATTTAGTACAACTTTCCGATACTTCTCAATAAAAGAATTTCAAATTACCCCAATCAATCACTATTATTAAAATAATGATTGATTGGGGTAATTTGAATAATAACAAAGGATGTAAAGTTCCTCTTTATTCAGCTTCTTGCCAAACAAAGACAGTACCATTTTTACGACTTGGAGATGCACCCGCCCAATTAGCAGAATATGGCTCACCCCCTCCAGGATTCAAACCGATGTATCGATGGGTTTTCAATGACAAAAGCATACATTGATGACAGAGCATATCTTGCCATTGAAAAAGGCTGCCTTCACCTTCTTGCTTCATGACACGTACATCAGCAGACAAACCAGCTCCCACAACTGTAATAAAACCGGTACCATCTACAGTTTGGAGAACAACACGCCCCCGACCACGATCACAAACCCGAAATTGACATTTCGCAGCATCATTCCCCTTAAATTTACTTTCTATAGAATGCAACATACCAAGCGGACATGCCCACATCAGCTTATCATTTCCTAAATTAGTTAATGTAATCACTTTACCAACAGGGAAATCTTTTGAACGATCAGACATCGGCTCATTGACGATAAAATCGTCAAAATCAGCAGATCCCCCTTCTTTACCTAATGTATTAAAAGCAAAAAGGGCATAACGGGTACCTTGAAAAGTCTTCAATTGATATGGTAACAAGATGCTGTCTCCAATCGTTTTAAAGATATTATCATCAAGACTATAACTCAAATGAGCAACAGACTTATCAAAATTACCTGTGGCACGCAAATACACCTTGTCCGAAGTCAATGGCACATCAATGGTTTGATTCGAGATTTGATTATACCAACGCAAAACAGAACCCTTGTCAGTACGTGCCACTCCGACCCATGCATAAGGTATATTAAACAGAGCCAATCCGGCAACATCTCCGGCTTTCAAATTACCGGCATCAAGCGTCACCGTGGCATAAGATTCCGGTCCTATCCCCCGTTGTGTAAGTGTATTCCTGGCCCAAAGAAGATTCTCGGCCGGCAATGTTTGCAGACGAAGGACTCCTTTTTTTCGGTTCAATGACCATTTGGAATCAACCGGATCATGATTCCATTGCCAAACAGCTTGAAGAGCTTTCCCATTAAAATCATCACTGCGCTGATATGGTGCAGTTGGCTTCACATTAAAGCCAATATTAGGCTTTACCCAAGTACACGGAGAACGGCCAAGATTACCGGACAAACCGAAATAAGGCCAACCATCCTGCCAAGTAACCGGCGAAAGACAAGTTGTACGTCCTACTGCCCTGAAATCCATCATTGAGAAACCCCACCAATCACCATTAGGCAAATCTACAATTCCACCTTGATGCAACGCTGCAGCTCCCACCCCATTTTCATTAGGCTTGAATATTTTAAATTGAGTACCCTTACCAGGCACCGGTGAACGTTGTCCGATAGGCTGCACCGAATATGCACATTTCATGCCCAACGTCTCATTGGCACTAATGACCGTTGTTTCATAAGGACCTTCGGGGCGGTCGGCACGAGCACACTGCATACGCCCTACAGGAGCATAATTGGCACTAATAATATAATATTTACCGTTAATCTTATAAAAATGATGACCTTCACCCATAGCACAACCGGCAGGGATAATTACTCGTCTGCTACCTTCCACATAACCACTGAAATCAGGCTTAATTTCTATTATTTTTACCTCATCGTAGTCATATACTGCATATATTTTCCCATCATCATCAAATAAAACAGATAAATCATGAAGATTATCCCCCAACCTTTTATGCTTCCATGGACCTGCCGGATTTTGAGCTGTAAAAATATACAATCCATGCCTATTGATATTCGAAAAAATATAAAATGTCCCTTTATTATAACGGATACAAGGAGCCCAATACCCCTGGCCATAAATATCACGACCATTTTCAAGGCAAAATTCAGGCCCCATATTAAAACGTTTTGCAGCGTAGCTTATAAAACTCCAATTCACCAAATCTTTAGAATGCAATACAGGTAAACCCGGTATACTATGCATCGTTGTACCGGTCAGATAGAAATCATTTCCTACACGGATCATATCCGGATCTGAAAATTCATCATAAAACAATGGGTTGGTAAAAGTTCCATTGCCATTATCTGCTGTCCAACTCTGAGCTGTAGAATTTAAAACAATAAAGAAGCTTGCTATAAAAGTTATAATATTCTTTTTCATACCAATAAGCTATATTAATGGATTTATAAAACAGTTATTTTCATCGATTTTAAATCTTTGTTGTCAGAACTTGTCCCATAAAACAGCTCATAATTTCCGGACATAATCCTCATCGTATTAGAAGACGCATCAAAACATTCAAATGTTTCCGGAGGTAATTCAATAGTCATATTTCGAGTCTTACCCGCTTCTACATTCACATGTTTATAAGCCCTTAGCATTTTGAGCGGGCCATCAGTATCATTCAAATTACGCACATAAACCTGCACTGCTTCAGTTCCACTACGCTTTCCTGTATTGGAAACAGGAATAGTGAGCATTATTGAATCATTTTTATTAATTTGTAATTTATTTGCCTTAGCCGTACCAATAGAAAAAGTCGTATAACTTAAGCCATAACCAAACGGAAACAATGGATCTGACATATACTGATAAGTACGACCTTTCATTGAATAATTCTCATAATCGGGAAGTTGCTTAATACTTTTGTAAAATGTAATAGGCAAACGACCTAAAGGATTATAATCTCCAAAAAGCACATCAGCTACAGCCTGTCCGCCTAATTCTCCCGGATACCAAGCCTGAAGTATCGCATCGCAGCTTTCGGTTTCAGGCACAAGTCCAATAGCCGAACCGGAACAATTGACAAATATCACCTTCTTACCATCAGCTTTCAATGCTTTCAGACAATTACGCTGTGAAGCAGGGAGTTCGATATCTGTACGATCGCCACCTTTAAAACCGGGAATCGATATAGGCATCTCCTCTCCTTCCAATTGTGAAGAAATACCACCGACAAAGATAACCGTATTTATACCTTTTAATTTTTTAATAAGGGCATTATAATCAACTGCAGATTCTTTGCCAATATTAAAATCAAGACTGGCATTTCTGGAATTGTCATCTTGAACAAAACTTAATTCAATAGCATACTCTTTACCCTTTTCCATCTGCAAGGGTATACGGACCGGAGCCATCCTCCATGTACTAAAATCATTCAACAATTTTCCATTTACACTAAGCTTGCATGCACCAATAGCCTCAACGCTAAGAACCACTTCACCAGATTGTGAAGGTTTGTAAATTGTTTCATATTTTGCAGAAAAGCCTTTTAATTGAACCCCCTGACTAAATTCGTGCTGCCCCAACGTTGTTAACTTGATAGGACTGACCAACTGGTCGACAGAAACAGACTTACCTTCTTGTTTTGTATTATTCCAATAAGTAGCTCTAATGCCTGCTTTACCACCAATAGAACATTTATCAATCAAGCTTTCAATGATTCTATCCTCTACCAAATCACAGCCTTTATAATATACTAGTTTGTTTCCGGATACTTTCGACTTTATCCCTTCCAATATAGTTGTCGTATGTATAGGAGTACCGTTGTAATTTCCCCACAACATTCTTGCATCATCAGCATTGGGTCCTATTACAGCAATCTTATGAGCCGACTTTTCCAGAGGCAGAACATGATTCTTGTTCTGCAACAAGGTCATTGTTTGACGGGCCATATCCAAAGCCAATTGCTGGTGTTCTTTGCTATTTATTACGGAAGCCGGAATCTTTGCCCAAGGAACTAAGGACGGATCATCCATCTCTCCCAAATCAAAACGCCCTATTAATAAACGTTTTACATGTTTATTGATTTCTTCCTCTGAAATCAATCCCTTAGCCACAGCATCAGGTAATTTTGCATAAGCATATCCAAACCCACATTCCACATCTGTTCCTGATAATGCACCTTTGGCAGCAGCATGAACTTCATTTGAGGAAGTTTTGTGAGATTTCCAAAAATCGGAAATAGCTCCACAATCTGAAACTACCATATACTTAAAGCCCCATTCATTGCGAAGAATTTGTTGAAGTAAACGCGTATTTCCACAACAGGGTTCGTCATCCAGACGTTGATATGCACACATTACTTCGCGCACATCGGCTTTTTGGACCAATGCCTTAAACGCAGGCATATATGTTTCCCAAAGATCTCGCGGACTTATATCATTCAAATTGGCTGTATGACGGCTCCATTCGGGACCGGAATGAACAGCATAATGTTTGGCACAAGCCAACAATTTTTTATATTTTTCATTTTGAGGTCCTTGCAATCCTCTCACTACAGCCATTCCCATCTTAGATGTCAGATAAGGATCCTCACCATAAGTTTCCTGACCACGTCCCCAACGAGGATCACGGAAGATGTTCACATTAGGGGTCCATACCGAGAGACTGTGAAAACGAATATTCTTTTCATGATTCTTTATGCGCTCGTTGTACTTGGCCCGAAATTCATCAGATACGGCATTAAAAACTTTATATACCAAACCATCATTAAAAGAAGCAGCCATCCCTATAGGCTCTGGAAAAACTGTAACATTATCCTGATTCGCAACACCATGAAGAGCCTCACTCCACCAATTAAACTCCTTGATGCCGAGCCGCGGAATAGCCTCTGAAATATCACACATCAGTAATGCTTTTTCCTTTAGTGTGAGCCGCGATATTAAATCTTCGGCCCGCTCTTCCGAACTCAAATCAGGATTTTGATAAGGTAGCACCTGACCAGATAATGATACAGAGAGCAGAATACTACAACAGGTTAAAAAGGTTTTTCTCATTTCTTATTATTTTAGATTATACATATTCCACATTAAACATACAGACTAATAGTTATAATAATAATTATATTATCACTTCACAAATAGATAAACGACACATGCATTTACCTAACCATATATTGTTAATGCAAATTAAACAATAAAAAACAATACCAACTTTCATATTTGAATCAAAATCTTTATCTTTTGATACATTTCGATTTAAAATTAGGATAGGTATTATGGAGTATTATTTCACTTTACCTTTAGCAACATAAAGGCACAAAAGATTCATCTAATAAATTATTAATTAATTAGTTATATCGCATACATTAATGATCTATCACATCATAAATATAGCTATGAGCTACTAAAATTGATAAAATAAACAGCTATTTAGGACAACAAACATCATGTCATAGGGTATTTATCTGTAACACCGTGATAGAATAAGGTGCAAAAGTATAATTAAAATTTTTGGAGACCTTTGTCGTAGATTTTACAGGTATGATATTTCTCGGATTGTCTAATGTATTAGTATCCTCAGGATGAGCAGATTTAAGTTCCACCTTAAGAGCCTTGGAACTTACTTTCGTTTTTCCATCAAATGCAATATCTACCTTTTGTGATTTTCCAACCACATTGATCACTTTAAGATATACAACACCTGTCTTTGAATTTTTGGTTGCCACATAATATATCTCGGGTACACTGGTAGGAGTAACATTCATCACTGAATCTCTCTTACTGAGTGGCAATTGAAAACGGGGAATATTTCCACCTGAAATAGGTACGACCTTGTCTCCCAAATAATTTCCGAACATAACTTGTGCATAATATGAAGGAGAACCATAGGAATTCAACGCATCATAGCCAATCAAATCCGATTCCCATTGCATAGCACCCTGACTTACGTTAACGAATAAAGGAGCATAGCATGACATAACAACCAAGTCGGAATTACGTTCCATACAACTCATCCATACGGCATCGCCTAATGCGGCATTCATATTGGTTGTGGGTTTACCTTCGCGAGTAGCCCATTCACCACAGAAAATCTTCGGACCTTTGCGACTATAAGAGTCATATTGAAAAGCATTGCGATACATATCGGCTGCATCCCGATAATAATGCTCGTCGATAATATCCAGTTTAACTCCCGGTACATTCATTATTTTTCCCATGTTTGTTCTTCCGCCAACAGTGGAAATTATTTCCAATTGAGGATATTTAGCCTTGATGGCATCATAAAATTGCTTGTAACGTTGGGCGTAACTACCTGTATTGTCGAACCAATCCTCGTTGCCGATTTCTATATATTTTAATTTGAATGGTTCCGAATGACCATCTATCACACGTTGTGCCCCCCATTTTGTATCAGGTCCGCCTATAACGTATTCTATTTCGTCCAATGCATCCTGCACAAAAGGTTTCAAATAATCACCAGTCAAATAATCGTGGTTTAATACATATCCACCAAAGACTGCCAACAATGGCTCTGCGCCTATATCTTCGGCCCATTCCAGAAATTCCAATAATCCTAAACCATCTGTTGAACGATATCCCCAAGGACTATTATGTCCCGAACGTAAATCGGGATCTCCAATGGTTGCCTTCCAGTTGAAACGATCGGAAAAAGTATTCCCTTCCAAATAATTGCCACCTGGGAAACGCAAGAACTTAGGCTTCATGTTGCGCATCATGGTCATGAGGTCGGGACGGAGACCGTTCGAACGATTATTGAAGGTTGGCGGAAACAACGTTACCCTTGTAAACCAATACTTGCCTGCTGTACTAGTAGATATGCGGAAACAGACATCTTTGGTAGGAATTATTCCGGCAGGCGTACTAAAAGAAAATTGATGTTTTTCCCACTTCTCGGATATACCGCTTATTTGTGTTGATGCATAAATGGTTTTTCCGTCAAGGCTTTCCAGACTTACTGTTAACGTAGGGCTCTGAGCGGCAATAGCTTTAACATATAAACCTCCTTTATACGTTGTTTCGGGACGCAATGGAAATCCCCAAAAGCCATTATTTATAATACTAACCTTTTTACCATTTTCTTTTACGTTCAGACAAAGTGACACTTTATTGGCACTATTAATACCTTCGTTTCTATCAATTTCCATACTTGATGTTAACGTATCACTTAAAGTCCAATAAGCCGGATCGATAGATTGGGGAAACGGCCATCTTTGATGTGCTTTTCTTTTTATATCTTTAAAAGAAGGGTTACGAATTAATTGGGCATATAATCCACCCTCATACGAATAATTGATTTCT
>JALNVG010000103.1 GCA_023227685.1 Bacteroidaceae bacterium | reverse complement strand
TTAAACAGTAATTTTTTTGAAATCTCGTGGCTTAATTTGAAGTTGCCTGTGAAACGAGAATAATTATTGCTTTTCATCAAACCTCCATCTTTCGTATAGGTACCGCTCAAGCTGAATTTGGTTTTTTCCGACCCTCCCTGTATACTCAGATTTTGAGAATAAGAGGCTACGTCTGAACCGAACATATCTTTTTGCCAGTCGTGGTTTTTTACATATTTATAAAGGTCCAAATCATCATATACACCGAAAGTGTTTTCAAAACTCTTTTCGGTCGAACTTAAAGCTGCCAATTCATAATTGGCCATAACATATTGATAAGTATCGAGTACGTCCAACTTCTTTGAAATCTTTTTTGATTTCACGAAACCGTTATAGCTGATTTTTGTTTTGCCACCGGTAGCGCTCGTTGTGGTGATGATAACAACACCATTGGCTCCTTGCGAACCATAGATTGCTGTTGAAGAAGCATCCTTTAATACATCTATTGACTGAATATCGTTTGAAGATATATCATTGATACTTGAAACGGGAAATCCATCAACAATATACAATGGTGTATTATCTCCTGTCACGGAGCCGCCACCACGCACGCGGATAATCATTTCGGCATCCGGCGAACCGTCGGTTGTTGTGATTTGCACGCCTGCCAATCGTCCGGTCAAGGCTTCTATGGTGCTCGAAACGGGTACTTTGGTCAAGGTGGAACCTTGAACGGATGAAACAGATCCTGTTAAGTCTTTTTTCTTTGTTGAACCATAACCTATAACGACTACTTCGTCGAGTGTTTTCGCATCCTCTTGAAGTACGATTTTTAAAAAGGTTTTGTCTTTGGGTTTGATTTCTTTCGTCTGCATGCCTACAAATGAGACAACGACAGCCTTTTGCCCTGAGATTTTTAATGTGAAGTTTCCATTAAGATCGGTGATCGTTCCATTATTTACGCCCTTCTCTTGTACGGTAGCTCCTACGATAGATTCACCGCTGCCATCTTCCACATGGCCCTTAAGAGTGATCTTTTGCGCTGAGATGCTAAGCGAAAATACTGCCATAAGAATAAGTAGTAAAAATCGCGTGTTCACAAGTTTAGATTCTTTTCTCATTTTAATAAGTTGTTGATTAAATGTATTTTCATAGTCTTTTTGATATGTTTATATAAATATTGCATTAGAATGTGAAAAAAAAAGTATTGCAATATTATAGAAATATAAGAGTCATCATGTGTATTATTTGTTTGATTATGTGTAAAATTTGGTTTTTGGGGAGCTGAAAGGTTAAAAATACGTCAAATGACCAAAACTACATATAAAATTGAATGTTTAAACTCTATTTATATAGTATAAAATCATATTAAATTATAGGATAATTAGCTAAGTTGATAGCGATACAATTATACTACTTTTAGTATGCTATATTAATAAGGAATTGCTTTTTTATGGAAGATGAAGAAGAGTTATCCCAATAAGAAGTAAAGATATTCAGTGAACTCTTCTTCTTATTGGGATAACTCTTCTTGTTATTTGAAACTTAAGGGCATAAAAAAAGGCTACTCATCGCGAGCAGCCAATCTTCTTTAACCTATAATCTAATACTATGAAAAACACAGTGCAAAGATATGTCCTTTTTGATAAACGCCAAATTCTTGGGCCTTTAATAAGAGTTTTATAACGAGCTTTATATATAGGAATGATGTATTAACAATTAAGACTTCAATTGTTAAAAAGCAAAAGTGATCTATCTTTTATTACTTAGATAAATTAAATAAGTAAGTGATTTTGGCGCAGAGGGTCATGTTGGCCGCACGTGAGAAGTAATCTGATTTCGTGGTTTTGAAAAAGTCGGAAAGCTCGTAGTAGTACCTGCCTTCGATAAGGAAGTTGCCGAGTTTCTTTGTCTTGAGTTCCATTCCGAGTCCACCGGTAATGCCGTAGCTGAATTTGTTTTCAATCGCCTTGCCATATACAGCACTTTCTGTCTCGGATAGGGTTACATCGGTCCACTCGCCGGTCTTTTCTTCAGCATCATTGATCAGAAAACCTATTTGAGGACCGGCAAGGACATAAAACTGTGTGCCGTGTTCTTTGCCGAAACCCAGATGTGATAGAAAAGGTATTTCTATATAGTTCATTTTGTGGCGATACCCTCTGGTGGTTATGGTGTTATTTGAAGAATCGGTAAATTTTTCATCCCAACCCTTTTGTGAATAGTTCACCTCGAGCTGCACTCCGCAGATGATAGAAAAATACTTTTCCGAGATGTAACGTGCAGTGAAACCTCCTGTCATTCCATTCAGGCTGTTCTGCTTGACGGTTGGTGAGAAAGAAACCGTGTTCATGTTGATGCCGGCATTGAACCCTATTGCGAAGTCATTTCTTTGTTCGCCTACTTGTGCGAAAGCGGGAAGTGTTGCTCCGAGGAGGAATAACGATGTAATTCCGGCCAAAAATATTTTTGTCTTTCTCATGACTTGTTTCTTAATTATATATATGTGTTGGTTTCCTCTTATTCCAAGTCTATCTTCGAGAGGGTGAATGATCGGGTGAAATTGATAAAGAAAATCTTTTGGTTGATAAATCCGCCCCAATTGTTGACCCGCATGAATTTCATTCCGTTCTGTACCGGTTTGAGCTCGAAAGAATGAACATTGTCCTCAAGGGCCGATCCGAAAACGGATAGTCCGTCAAGGAAGAAGAAGCCTGTGTCAAAACCCAACATCCCGTATTTGGGATAGTTCATAGACATATCGTGACCATACCATTTGCAGAACTTATTAGTGAAATCCTTCGATTCCGGAAAGATGGAGTTGGTATAGAATGTGGTGTAAAAATAGGTGTCGGCATTGAAGAAGTTGTTCAATTGACTCTTTGTGTAGGTTTGCCATTCGGGATAACCGAAGAGGTGTATCTCTGAGTTCTTGAATATTTTTGAGAGCTG
The DNA here is from genome assembly GCA_023227685.1 of Bacteroidaceae bacterium. Classification (GTDB taxonomy): domain Bacteria; phylum Bacteroidota; class Bacteroidia; order Bacteroidales; family Bacteroidaceae; genus JALNVG01. The sequence goes on along the minus strand of JALNVG010000103.1, from coordinate 5,439 downwards.
AACAATTTTGGTAATAGTGTTATTGAATATCGGATATCCGGACGAAGTGGGGATATAGATGTTTTGAAGATTTTTATTGACCGTTGCCTTCAGAGAGTCCAACGATATGCCTTCATTGACGGTCTGCATGGGAATTCGGTGGCTGGCCAGTACACGCTTGAAGCCACTGATGAAATTGTTTTTGTCTGTGTCAGGTATATTAGATTTGATGAAGACTACATTAGCGCTTGGAAACTGATCAAGAAAATGCCTGTATACTTCCGAATATAGATAAGATTGCGGAGTGTTGATCTGATAAATATAGGGATTGGTGAATACTTCACTGGCTTTAGAAGAGAAGGGGATAACCAACCGTATTTTGTTTTTCTTGGCAAAATTGGCCAGCGGTGTAATTTGGTTCTGGTAGGCCGGCCCGAAGATGATATTCATGTTCTTCATCTCTGCTTTGGACAAGATGGCATCGAGGTCCGCCGCATTGTTAGTACAATTATATGTATAGATATCAAAGGAACGTCCCAAATGTTTGAGACTGTCCACGGCAATGAGGAATCCCTGATAATATTCTATCATCCGTCTGTCTTCTTTAAAAGGCAGGATGATGGCTGCTTTCACCGGTGATATGGGTTTGGCTGTTGCTTTGTTTCTTTTGAACAGTTCCGTGTCACTTGGCGGGGGAGTAGCTAGTGCTCTTCTTGAGTGATATTTTTGTTTGGAATCCTTTCCTGAGGAGTAATTGGTATCATTGGAAACATCTTCTTCCTCTTCGGAATAAGGAATGCAGATGCGTTTTCCCTTTTTCAGTCCGCCGTCATTTTCATTGCCTATTTCGGGGTTGGCTGCTATTAGTGCTTCTTCGGAAATATGGTATTTTTTGCTCAAGCTATAGACCGTTTCATGCCTCTTAACTTTGTGCATCTCTTTGCATCTCGATTCAATAGCTCCCGGAATGGCATAGAGACGGGTTTCTTTCTTCTTTTTTGCTGCTTCGGCATTTGCAGCCTTTTGCTGCTGTTCTACAGCTGCACTATCTACAACGGGTATCTGAATGACTTTGTCCACTTGAAAGTTTGCCTCACTGAGCCCCGGATTGGCATTGAGTATATTCTGAACGGGTATGCCGTATCTCTTTGAAATATTATAAAGCGTATCACCCACTTTAATCGTGTGGAACTTGGTTTGTTGCTTTGCATCTTTGTTCAGAGGTATTTTCAGGTTTTCCTGTATACGGATTGTGTTTTCGCTTCCGGGGTTGAGCTTGATGATGTCGGCTTCCGAAACTTTATACATATTGGCAATGGAATATAGTGTTTGTCCACTTTCAACGGTATGAATGAAATAGGTGACATTTTCTTGGGCATGGATAGCCGTGCATGTAGTGCTGATGAAGAGCCAAAGAAGTAAAATATGTTTGATCTGTTTCATTCGAATAAAAATATTAATGATTGTAATTTTGCACCAAAGGTACAAATTCTGACCTACTTTCGCTAATAAATATGTGAAGAAAATAATAAAGTGACTTAAAGAAGTGTTTTTTCATTCGGAATGGTTAATTTTGTAGTTCCAAAAAAAGTAGTTCATGGAGAAGAAAGAATACATCAGTGTGCTTGGTGCGCGCGTACATAACTTAAAAAATATCGATGTGGAGATTCCACGTGACAGCTTGACGGTAATTACCGGCTTGAGCGGCAGCGGGAAGTCTTCATTGGCTTTTGATACTATATTTGCCGAAGGGCAGCGGCGGTATATCGAGACTTTTTCGGCTTATGCCCGCAATTTTCTGGGTAATATGGAACGGCCTGATGTTGATGAAATATCAGGATTGAGCCCGGTTATTTCCATCGAACAAAAGACGACAAATAAAAATCCGCGTTCTACTGTGGGCACAATAACGGAGGTTTATGATTATCTGCGTCTTCTCTATGCCCGCGCCGGTGAGGCCTATTCTTATCTCTCGGGAGAGAAGATGGTGAAATATACCGAAGAGCAAGTGTTGAGTCTTATATTAAGCCAATACGTCGGTAGGAAAATTTGCCTGTTGGCCCCTCTGGTTCGTTCACGCAAGGGACATTACAGAGATTTATTTGAGCAAGTGCACAAAAAAGGATATTTATATGTACGGGTGGACGGTACCATTTGTGAAATCAAACGGGGCATGAAAGTCGATCGATACAAGAACCATGATATCGAAGTGGTGGTTGACAAACTTGCGGTGCAAGAGAAGGATGAAGGTCGTTTGAAGAAGAGTGTTGAAACAGCTATGCATCTGGGTGATGGCTTGTTGATGGTGCTTGATGTGGAAAAAGATGAGCTGAAGCATTTCAGCAGACGGTTGATGTGTCCGGTGACGGGATTGGCCTATCGCGAACCGGCTCCGCATAATTTCTCGTTCAATTCGCCACAGGGAGCTTGTCCCAAGTGCAAAGGTCTCGGTGTGGTGAATCAGATTGACATTGACAAGGTCATTCCCGATCGTCATCTTTCTGTTTACGACGGGGGTATTGCTCCGTTGGGACGATATAAGAATAGTATGATCTTTTGGCAAATAGAGGCTTTGCTCGACAAATATGATGAGTCGATCAATACCCCCATTAAGGATTTGTCAGAAGATGTGATTAATGATATATTTTATGGATCGGATGACCGCATCAAAATAAAACATCAGTTGTTGGGGGCCAGTTCCGATTATTTTGTCACTTATGAAGGAGTGGTGAAATATATACTCATGTTGCAGGAAAAAGAGACTTCCGCCACTGCCAAAAAGTGGGCCGAACAGTTTGCTCGCACCACTGTCTGTCCCGAATGTAAGGGAAAACGCTTGAACAAGGAGGCCTTGAGCTATCGTTTGGACGATAAGAATATCTACGATCTGTCTATGATGGACATCAGCGAACTGTATGACTGGATGCTGCATATCGAGGAACGTCTTTCGAATAAGCAAAAATCGATAGCCGCTGAAATATTGAAAGAAATTTGTACCCGCCTGAAATTCTTGCTTGATGTGGGATTGGATTATCTTTCGCTCAACTGTAGCTCGATCAGTCTTTCGGGTGGTGAAAGTCAGCGCATACGTCTGGCTACGCAAATCGGTTCGCAACTGGTTAATGTTCTTTATATCCTTGATGAGCCGAGTATCGGTTTGCATCAACGGGATAATGTGCGGTTAATCAATTCATTGAAAGAACTCCGCGATTTGGGCAATTCGGTGATTGTGGTTGAGCATGACAAAGATATGATGCTCTCTGCCGATTATGTGGTGGATATGGGACCAAAAGCCGGAAGACTTGGTGGCGAGGTGGTCTTTACCGGTACGCCCGCCGAGATGTTGAAAACGGATACTTTGACTTCTCAATATCTGAAAGGGAAGAAGTGCATCGAGGTCCCAACCAAGCGGCGCAAGGGCAACGGTGAGTTTATCGTTCTGAAAGGTGTTTCGGGCAATAACCTGAAAAATGTGGATGTGAAGTTTCCTCTGGGATTGCTTATTTGCGTCACAGGAGTATCGGGCAGTGGAAAATCAACGTTGGTCAATGATACCTTGCAACCCATCTTATCACAAAAGTTTTATCGTTCGCTTCAAGATCCGTTGCCCTATAAATCAATAGAAGGAATAGACAATGTAGACAAGGTGGTTAATGTGGATCAATCGCCCTTGGGACGGTCTCCACGCTCTAATCCGGCCACATATACAGGAGTATTTACAGAGATTCGCAGTCTGTTTGCCAATTTGCCTGAGGCGAAGATACGTGGCTATTCACCGGGTCGATTCTCGTTTAATGTAAAGAATGGACGCTGTCCGGCTTGTGATGGTAATGGGTATAAGACCCTCGAGATGAATTTCCTGCCCGATGTCTATGTTCCTTGTGAGGTATGTCATGGCAAACGCTATAATCGTGAGACGCTTGAGGTTCGTTTTAAGGGAAAATCGATTGCCGATGTATTGGATATGACCATAAATACGGCAGTGGAGTTTTTTGAGAATGTGCCGCAGATATTAAATAAAATCAAGGTCTTGCAAGAAGTCGGTTTGGGATATATCAAGCTCGGCCAGTCGTCCACAACGCTTTCGGGCGGTGAAAGTCAGCGGGTTAAACTCGCCACCGAGCTGTCAAAGCGTGACACGGGCAAGACATTGTATATTCTTGACGAGCCCACAACCGGTCTGCATTTCGAGGATATTCGTGTGCTGATAGGTGTAATCAATAAATTGGTGGATAAGGGAAACACGATAATTGTGATCGAACATAATCTGGATGTGATCAAAATGGCCGATTATGTGATCGATATGGGTCCCGAAGGCGGTCGTGGAGGCGGTGAGGTGTTGAGCGTAGGCACCCCCGAAGAAGTGGCGAAGAGCAAGAAAGGATATACGCCTAAATTTTTGCGCAAGGAGCTTTCAATGTAGTTTTTGCTTTATTTGAAAAAAACTTGTAAGTTTGCAGGATTAAAGTTAAGGTTAAGATGAAAATAAACAAGACTAATGCAGCACGTTTACTTGACAAAGCGAAGATAAGTTATGAACTCGTTCCTTATGAAGTTGACGAGAATGACCTGAGTGCTGTGCATGTATCGGCAAATCTGGGTGAGAATATCGATCAGGTATTCAAGACATTGGTGCTTCAGGGGGATAAAAGCGGCTATTTTGTCTGCGTTGTTCCCGGAGAGCATGAAGTGAATTTGAAGCTGGCCGCCAAAGTTTCTGGCAATAAAAAATGTGATTTGATTCCGGTGAAAGAACTTTTATCGCTTACGGGATATATCCGTGGCGGTTGTTCGCCGGTGGGGATGAAAAAACATTTTCCTACCTATATACATGAGACATGCCGTGAATTTCCCTATATCTTTGTAAGTGCCGGCTTGCGGGGCTTGCAGTTGAAAATCTCGCCCGAAGATTTGATTCGTGCGGCTCGTGCGGAAGTCTGTTCTCTCTTTGAATGATTATTTAGAAACAGGTTATAAAGGAAGTTCCATCTCCATGATGTAATCATTCATGAAATAGCCGTTTCCGATATCGAAATCACCCTGACGTGATTTCTTCATACCCATATGCTCGTAAAAAAGGAGTGCCTTGTTGTGGCGGTTCACGTTTAGTTCAAGCAGGCAGGGCGAAGGATGTACCGATTTGATGTATTTTATCGCTTCGTGAAAAAGAAAACTTCCGCAATGTTTGCCTTGGTATTGTGGAAGTGCATAGATCTTTTGTAGGTGAAAGATGTCCTTTCCTGCTTCATTCTTGCCTTGTAATTGTACTGAAACGTATCCGCAGGGCTTATTTTCATGATATGAGATGAAATAAACGTGTCCTTCTTCTTCCATCTGTTTGCGGATGTTCTTTAATGAATACATCCAATCCATCATGTAGTTCATTTGTTCTTTGGATAGAATTTCTTTGTATGTAACCGGAAATACTTCTTTAGCCAGTACATTGATGAGTGCACAGTC